>JANOBL010000229.1:0-7294 GCA_031411635.1 Betaproteobacteria bacterium | reverse complement strand
GTGCCCTTGAACACCATGTGCTCGATGACATGGCCGATGCCGTTGTGCAGCCGGCTTTCGTGGCCGCTGCCGCAGCGCACAAAGACGCTCACACGGGCTGTCTGCAAGTGAGGCATCGCCAGCGTCAGCACCCGCACGCCGTTGGCCAGCGTGATGACCTGGGTATCGATGTCAGCGCAGTTCATGCACCGTCCCGGTCCGGCAGCAAAAAGCTGCGCGGCGCACTGCGCAAACGCTGCCACACGGCCGCCTGCAGCCGGCGCCGGTCGGGCGGGTTGATGCCGCGTGAGCGCATCGCCACCCGCAGCGCCAGCCAAAAGCTGACGCCCAGGTTGAGCATGCCGGTGGCCACCAGCCCGGCCGCGCACCACCAGAAATCGGCGTGGGCCAGCGTGGCCCAGCCCAAGCTGCTGGCGGCGGCGGCCAACTGGCCGGTGGACAAGGTGACATGGCGCACCTCGATCGGCAGCCCGACAAACGCCAGCAGCACTGGCACCAGGCCCAGCAGCAGGCCCAGCGAGACATTGGACGTCAGGCCCGAGATGTTGGCCCGCCACCAAAGCGACCAGCGCAGCGCACGCGGCGCGCCCAGCCGGGCCACGATGCCGGGGTGGTGGGCCAGCGCGCTGTCCAGCCGGCGGTAGACAAACCAGTTTTCGGTCCATCCGGCAATCAGGCTGCTGGCAAACAGCAGCACACCGGTGAAGGCGGCAAAAAAAGCAGTCGGGCCCAGCAGGCTGATGCTGTGCAGCACATGCTGGGCGTCGTGGGCATTGATCAGCGGCGCGCCCAGGATCAGCCACGCAGCGCCCTGCACCAGCAGCACCACCGGGATCACCGCTGCCAGGTTGCCTGCAATGCCGGCCATCTGCGAGTGAACCAGGTGCGTGACCTCGTCGACAAAACCGGCCACCGCCTCGGCGTCATCGCCGGGTGGGCTGGTTTGCAGCAAGGCCAGCTTCTCGGCCATTGCCGGGGCCGTCATCGCCGGCTGCTTGGTGGCCACGGTCCAGTGCAGCAGGTGCACGATCAGAAAGCTGATCGCGTAGTTCAACCCGGCCGCAAAGCCGCTCCAAAACGGTGCCAGGCCGAGCTGCAAAGCCAAGGCGATCAAACCGAACTTGGCAAACACCGTGCCGGCGATGACCGCGCCGCCGCCGGCCGCATGGCGCAGCATCTGCCGGTACTCGGCCCGGTTGCGGGTGATGTAGTGCTCACCGGTCTCGGCATGGCGCTCGGCCACCTTGCGCGCCATCAGCGAATATTGCCGGCCCAGCAGCGCGCCCAGGCTGCGGCGTTGGCGCGACAAGCGCACCAGCGCCACCACCAGGTCTTGCAGCTCACGCTGCGGTTGCTGCGCCAGCAGCACGTCCAGCAGCGCCTCCAGCCGCAAGGTGCGGCCCAGCAATTGATCCACCTCAAACACGATGTTGACCGACACGCCGTGCTCCTCCAGGTGCGCCTGCACACTTTCGGCGGCTTGCCGGCAGCGCTGCAGCAGCGCGCGGAAGTAGGTGGCGTGCGGTGCTACGGCGGAGGGGTTGGCGCCCAGCAACGCATCGGCCAGGGCCTCGCTGGCGCGCACAAGCTGCTCAAACGGCCGGTCGGCCAGCAACTCGGCGCCCATGCGCCGCCGCAGCGCGGGCGCAAACGCGGCGGCGCGGATGGCGCTGACCAGCCAGGTCATCGCTTGCATCAGCGGGGCGCGCCAGTCGTCCACGTCGCCCGGCGCTGACTTGGCTGGCTCCCGATCCGCCGGCAGCGCCGCGCCAGTGCGCGCCGCCGACATCAGCGTGGCCAGCCGGGCCAGGGTGTCGGCATCGATCGCCGCCAGCCAGGCGGCGTCACCATCGTCGGTGAACAGCAACTGGAACAGCACACCCAGATCGTCGGTATCGGGTGTGGCGGGCAGCAGCCGCAGCGCCAGCCGCTCGCCCACCTCGCCCCACAGATCGCGCCGGGCAGTGAAACCAAAATCGGCCAGCAGCGAGGCCAGGTCGGTCTCGCGCCAGAAGCGGGTCAGCAAGGCCACGATTTGCTCACGCGGCCCGGCGTTGCGCTCCAGCATGTTGAGCAGGTGCTTGAGCCGCAGCACCGGGCGCGGGGTGTCGCCGGGGCCGGCATCAGACTGGCCGTGGCGCAGCCACTCCACCAGCCGCACCAACCACAGGTGGCGCTCGGGGCGCGGCGCCTTGGGATCGGCGGCGTTCAGCAGCGCCGTCAAATCCCAGGCCGCGCTGGCGCTCTTGCCAGCCTTGCCAAACGCCATCAATGCAGGACCATCAATGCAGCGAGGCCGTGTCGGCCAGCGCAAACTCGGCCACCGGCGCTTCAAACCAGTGCGCGCTGTCGGTGATGCAAAAAAACGTGCCCTGCATCGAGCCTTGCGCGCTGCCAATCTGCGCCCAGCTTGTGTACTCAAACTCCTCACCGGGCTTGAGCAGCGGCTGGTGGCCCACCACACCCAGGCCACGCACCTCTTGCACACCACCCCGGTGATCGCTGATGCGCCAATGGCGGGCGATCAATTGGGCCGGCACATCGCCGGTGTTGCGGATGCGCACCGTGTAGGCATAGCCGTAAAGCTGCTGTGTCGCATCGGTGTGCTCGGGCAAGGGGCGCACGGTCACGCTGCTGCTCAGTTGGGGTTTGGCCATGGCGCCTATTCTAGGAAGGCTGCGAAAATCCCGCCCAGCTCCTGATGACGCCCCCATGAACCGCAGCTACCGCATCGCCCCCAGCATCCTGTCGGCCGACTTTGCCCAGCTTGGCAACGAGCTTAAAACCGTCATTGCCGCCGGTGCCGACTGGATCCATTTCGACGTGATGGACAACCACTACGTGCCCAACCTGAGCTTTGGCCCGATGGTTTGCCAGGCCTTGCGGCAACATGCGCTGCGTGCCGATGGCAGCCGGGTGCCGATCGACGTGCACCTGATGGTGCAGCCGGTGGATGCGCTGGCACTGGCCTTTGCCCAGGCGGGTGCCGACCTGATCAGCTTTCACCCCGATGCCAGTGCGCATGTGGACCGCACGCTGCAATTGATCAAGGGTGCGGGCTGCCAGGCCGGGTTGGTATTCAACCCGGCCGCGCCGATCGAACTGCTGGAGTGGGTGATCGACAAGGTGGACCTGGTGCTGGTGATGAGCGTGAACCCGGGTTTTGGCGGCCAGAGCTTCATCCCCAGCGCGCTGCGCAAGGTGGAGAAGCTGCGCAAGATCATCGACAACTCGGGCCGCGACATCCGGCTGGAAGTGGACGGTGGCATCAAGACCGACAACATCCGCCGCGTGGCCGATGCCGGGGCGGATACCTTTGTCGCGGGCAGCGCAATCTTCGGGCAACCGGATTACAAGGCGGTGATTGCGGCCATGCGGGCCGAGTTGGCCAAGGCAAACGAGGAGTGCGCATGAAACAGTGGTTGCTGGCCCTGTTGATCAGCTTGAGTGCTTTGGGGTCTGCCCAGGCGCAGACCCAGGTGGATGACGCTGCGCTGCGGGCTGTGCTGGCCAGCCCCCACCGCACACCGGCCTTTGCCGCCCGCGATGGCTGGCGCCATCCGTATGAAACGCTGCGCTTTTTTGGCCTGCAGCCCGGCATGACGGTGGTGGAGCTGAGCCCCGGTGGTGGCTGGTACACCGAGATCCTGGCGCCCTACCTGCGCGAGCGTGGACGGTTGATCCTGGCGGCAGACGACCCCGAGTCGATCCATGCCTACTACCGCCGCAGCGCCGAGCGGCTGCGCGCCAAGCTGGGCGCCCGGCCCGAGCTGTACGGCAAGGTGCAACTGGCGGTGCTGGCGCTGCCGCAGCAGTTGCAATTTGCGGCGCCGGGCAGCGCCGATCTGGTGCTGACATTCCGCAATGTGCACAACTGGGCGGCCGAGGGTGACGATGCGGTCAAGGCCGTCTTCAAGAGTGTGTACGACAGCCTGAAGCCGGGCGGGGTGTTTGGCGTGGTCGATCACCGCCTGCCTGCCGGCCGGGCACAGGACGCCAAGGCCAGCAGCGGTTATCTGCAGGTGGCCTATGTGCAGCGGCTGGCCGAGAGCGTGGGCTTGCGTCTGGACGGGGCGTCCGAGGTCAATGCCAACCCCCGTGATACCGCCGATCACCCCGGCGGTGTTTGGGCACTGCCGCCCAGTTACGCCAACAAGGACGCTGACAAGGCGCGTTACGAGGCCATTGGCGAGAGTGATCGATTTACGCTGCGCTTTGTCAAGCCTTGAAAGGCGGCTGTTATCCCGGCGCTAGAAGCACACTGAACCATCCCCGAAGCGATCAAAACCAGCAGTAAGATGAAGCTGGACTTGTCAATCGCTGAGGCCACCATGGACTGGAAGCCGCATATCACAGCCGACCCTCAAATCATGCACGGCGCGGTGTGCTTTCGCGGCACGCGCATACCGGTGTCTGTTGTGCTGGACAACCTGGCAGCAGGTGAGACAACGGCCACCATTCTGGATGAGTACCCGACGCTGAAGGCCGAGCACATCCCCGCTGCGATGGCCTACGCGGCCGACCTGGCCCGGGAGCGGATCGTCCCGGTGCCGATGTAGGACCGGCGCATGGCGCTTCGCTTCAAGCTGGACGAGAACCTGCCACGCAGGGCGGAGCCAGCGATCTTGGACACGATGTTGAAACCGCGCTGTCCGAAGGGCTTGCGGGTGCCAGCGACCCCGTCCTGCTTGCGGCCTGCACGGCTGAAAATCGTGTGCTTGTCACGCTGGATCTGGACTTCTCGGACATCAGGGCATACCCACCGGGCAGCCACTGCGGCATCTGGGTTCTCAGGCCCGTGGACCAAAGCTTCGCGGCCGTGTTGAACGTGGTTTTTGCTGGCATCCGACTTGCTGCGCAAGAGCGAACTGCGGGTCAACTCTGGGTCATTGACGAGAAGCGGGTTCGCATTCGCGATTGACGTTTGTTTAGAGCAGGATCTGAACCCATGCCCATCTACGAACTGCGCACCTACACCGTGATCGTCGGCAAGATGGCCGAGGTGGTTGATCTGTACAAGACCCAGGGCTGGCCGGCGCTGGCCCGGCATCCCGCCAAGCTGGTGGGCTACTTCACCGGCGACGTGGGCGCTCTGAACCAACTGGTGCACCTGTGGAAGTTTGACGACGATGCTGACCGGCGCGCGTTTTGGGCCAGCGTGTTCGGTGATGAGCAGTTCATGGCCTTTGCGCGCCAGTTGCGGCCGATGCTGGTGTCGCAGGAGAACAAGTTGCTGTTGGGGGCGGCTTGGGGGCCGCAGGTTTGACACCGGTGACAGCGCCCGCTGTCAACCGGGGTGGGATCAGCGCGCCGCGGCGCCCAGCGCCTGCTCGGCCCACTTGTTCAAGCTGAACCCGTTGCGCGCAGCCGCCTTCAGTGCAGCCGCGTGCACCGCCGGCGCAATGCGCAGCATCATCTTGCCGCTGGCCGGCTTTTCGGGCGCGCTGCCCCAAAGACGGCCCCGCCGCTGTTGGCGCTGTAGACCTGCTGGTTGCCGCGCTTTTCGCATCAAGCCCCCATCGTCACAACGATCTTGCCCGTCACCGCCCGCCCCGCCATCGCCGCCAGCGCCTCCTTTGCACCCGCCAACCCAAACCGCGCCCCAATCACCGGCCGCAGCACGCCATCTGCCAACAACCGTTGCACCGCCGCGCTGTGTTCCAGCCCCTGCGCCGGAAAACGCCGCCCATACTCCCCCGCCCGCACCCCCAGCACGCTGTAGCCCTTGATCAGCGGCCGGTTGATGTCCAGCCTGGGGATGCGGCCGCTGGCAAAACCCAGCACCAGCAGCCGGCCGCCAAAAGCGATGCAGCGGGTGGATTCGTCAAACACATCACCGCCCACCGGATCGGCGATCACATCGGCACCCTGGCCTGCGGTGGCGGCCAGCACGGCCTCGCGGAAGCCCTGGGCCGGCAGCACCAGCACACCCTGGTCGGCCATCGCTTGCAGCCGCGCTGGCTGGCTGGCGCTGGCAATCACCCGCGCGCCCAGGTGTTGGCCGATCTGCACGCAGGCCTGGCCCACACCGCCCCGCGCACCATGCACCAGCAGGGTTTCGCCGCGCGACACACGGCCCAGCCGGGCCAGTGCCACCCAGGCGGTGAGGCCGGTCACCTGGGCGCAGGCGGCAGTGTCCAAGGCCACGCCGTTGGGCACCGGCCGCAGCGTGGCGCCAGCCACCACCACCTGCTCGGCCAGCAGGCCTGTCTTGCCGCTCAACATCACGGCCTGGCCCGGTAGCCAGCCGCTGGCCGGGCCGGCCTGGTCCACCACGCCGGCACCCTCCATGCCGGGCACAAACGGCAGCGCCGGCTTGAACTGGTAGCCGCCCCGGGTCATCAGCAGATCGGGAAAGTTCAGCGCCGTCGCGCACATGCGCACCCGCACATCGGCCGGGCCCAGCGTGGGCAGCGGGCAGCGGCGTAGCGCCAGGCCGGACAGGTCGTCGGTGAGTTGTTCGCAAACCAGGGCCAGGGTGTAGGCGGCGGCGGGCATGCGGCATTCTGCCGCGCTGAGATTGAAGGGCCTTGCGGGGTACAGTGCGCGGCCAGCCATGTCAGAATCCCCAGTCCCCACTGCGGTCGATGCCGCTGCAGCCACGCCCAAGCCCCGGCCTGCACCGCACCCGCTGCCCAATCCACGCCACGCCGGCCGGGTGCCGGCGTTGATTGGCGCCGAGGCGCTGAACCGCATCCGCAATGCTGCCTACCAGCTTCCCCAGGTGGTGGCGCCGGCCGACATGCCGGCCGATCTGGTGCCCGAGCATGCCCACGACGCTGACGAGCGTTTGGACCGTCTTGGCCTGGTGCTGCTGCAAAAAGGCGTGGCCGGCCAGCGCCCCAGCCGCTGGATTGCGCCCAGCCTGCTGGAAGAAGCGCTGCGCCACCTGGAGGCCGTGGGCAGCGGCCCAAAGCTGCGCGGCCTGATGGCCGAGCGCAGCGCGGCGCTGGAAGCCCTGGGCATCAGCCGCGCCGGCCCCGACACCTGGGAGCGCAGCGCCACCCAGGTGCTGACCCTCGCGCAGGACGACTGGCGCATCGAGGTCATCCACCTCACCGCGCTCGACGGCGCGCCGGTGTGGCGCTACTTCCGCGATGGCGACAAGGCCGCACTGGTGGCGCTGCTGGTGCAGGTGCCGGCCTATCCGCATGCGGCCGAGCTGCAGGCGGCGCTGGACGGCCTGGTCGAGCAGGCCGGCCACATCAACCCGGGCCGCATCCAGTCATTGCTGCCCGGCCTGCAGAGCGAATGCGCCACGCCGCAACCGCTGGCCGGGCTGAAGGCCGCCTGC
>JANOBL010000228.1:0-2663 GCA_031411635.1 Betaproteobacteria bacterium | reverse complement strand
GCGCCCACCTTCATCGCCTGGTCCATCACCTTGCAGATCTTCTCGGCATGGGCCTCGCTGAGCGCACCGCCAAATACCGTGAAATCCTGGCTGAACACAAACACCAGCCGGCCGTTGATCATGCCGTAGCCGGTGACCACACCATCGCCGCGCACCTTGTTGTCGGCCATGCCAAAGTCGTTGCAGCGGTGCTCGACAAACATGTCCCATTCTTCAAAAGTGCCTTCGTCCAGCAGCAGCTCCAGCCGCTCGCGCGCGGTGAGTTTGCCTTTGGCATGCTGGGCGGCAATGCGCTTTTCGCCACCGCCCAATCGGGCCTCGGTGCGCATCGCTTCGAGCTTTTGTTGGATGTCATGCATGGGTGTTGTCCTGGTTGGTCCGGGTCGGGTTTCAATGGAAAAGATCGAGCAATCGGCGCGCCGCCACCGAAGGCGCCACCTGGCCGGCGCGCACCGCGTCGGTCAAGCTCGGCAGGGCCTGGCGCACCGCAACATGGGCTTTGAAGCGCCGCTTCAGGCCGGCATCGATCAGCGACCAAAGCCAGGCCTGGTCTTGCGCGTGGCGGCGTGCGGCGAGGCCGCCGTTGGCGGTTTGAAGCTGCCGAAACCGGCTGACGGCGGCCCAGAAATCCGGCAGGCCCGAGCCTTTGAGCGCACTGAGCTGCATCACCTGCGGATGCCACTGTGCATCGTTGTGATGACCATGCTGGGCGCTGTGATGCAGCCCGACCAAGCTCAAGGCCGATGTGATCTGCGCCCGCGCCCGGGTGGCCGCCGCTTCGTCGATGTCGGCCTTGTTGATCACCACCAGATCGGCCAGCTCCATCACGCCTTTTTTGATGGCCTGCAAGTCGTCGCCGGCATTGGGCAGTTGCAGCAACACAAACAAGTCGGTCATGCCGGCCACCGCGATCTCGCTCTGGCCCACACCCACGGTCTCGACGATCACGATGTCGTGGCCCGCGGCCTCGCACACCAGCATTGCCTCGCGGGTTTTTTCGGCCACGCCGCCCAAAGTGCCGCTGGCCGGGCTGGGGCGGATGTAGGCGCGCTGGTCCATCGACAAGCGTTCCATCCGGGTCTTGTCACCCAGGATGGCGCCCCCGCTGACGCTGGACGACGGGTCTACCGCCAGCACCGCCACGCGGTGGCCCTGGTTGATCAGGAACAAACCCAAGGCCTCAATGAAGGTGGATTTGCCCACCCCCGGCACACCGCTGATGCCCAGCCTGAAAGCGCCACCGCTGGCGCCCAGCAAGGCATTGAGCAGTGCATCGGCACGTTGGCGATGAGAAGGCAGGGTGGACTCCAGCAAGGTGATGGTCTTGGCCACCGCGCGGCGCTGGGCCGGGCCAGATGGGCCGACCACGGCGTCGTGCAAGGCCTGGTCCGGCTTGGGCAAGGGCTCGGGCAAGGCCACATCAGGCATCGCGCCCGCCCCGCGCCGGGCGCACGTAGTGACGGTCCCATTCACTCTCGTGCTGCAGCTCAAAACCATGGCGCAGGTAAAAGTGGTTGGCCTCGCTCAGCCGCAGTGCGGTCACCCGCACCGGCAGGCCCAGCTTGTCGGCTTCTTGCAGCACCTGCGCCATCACCCAACTGCCAACCCCCAGGCGCTGGGCTTGCGGCGCGATGTACAACTGGTCCAGCACCAGGTGGTCGGGCGGGTTGTCGGTGCTGGCGTCAGGCACCGGCAGCAACACGACAAAACCCACCCGCTCACCGTCCAGCAGGATGTGCCGGGTGTGCGCCGGCTCGAAGGCCCGGCTCAGCCGCTCGCGTGCACGTTGTGGGTCAAAGCGGCCCAGGCGCTGCAGGCTTTCGCGCATCGCGGCCATGCGCAACGACAGCAGGGCTTCGAAGTCGGCCTCGTCGGCCGGCGCCAATGCCATGGCGCCTGCGGCAGCACGATTGCCGATGGAAGGATCGGTCATGGCGACAAGTGCTCAAACGCTCGGCTACCAAACAAGATCGACAGCGGCCCGATGTCAGCCTCTTCCGGGATCAAAATGCTTTTCCTTCAGCCGAACCACCAACTGCTGCCGTGAGGTGTCGGTGTCGTAGGGCAACTCAAGGTCTTTGAACGTGGTTTGCGCAGCCCGTATCTGCTCCAGCACATCCTTGGCACTGGCCGGTATCGGCGTGCCTGGGCCGTAAATGCCCTTGACGCCGGCATCGACCAGAAAACCGTAATCCTGCTGCGGGATCACACCGCCAACAAACACGATGATGTCGTCGGCGCCCTGCTTGCGCAGCTCGGCAATGATGGCTGGCACCAGGGTCTTGTGGCCGGCCGCCAGGGTGGACACACCCACCGCATGCACATCGTTTTCAATCGCCTGGCGGGCGCATTCCTCCGGGGTCTGGAACAGCGGGCCCATGTCCACGTCAAAGCCCAGATCGGCAAACGCGGTGGCCACCACCTTGGCACCCCGGTCGTGTCCGTCCTGGCCCAGCTTGGCGATCATCACGCGTGGGCGGCGGCCCTGCTCTTCGGCAAATGCGGCAATCTCTTGCTGCAGCTTGTCCCAGCCTTCGGCGCTGTCGTAGGCGGCGGCGTAAACACCGGTCACCTTCTGGATGTCGGCGCGGTGGCGGCCGAAGACCTTCTCGAGTGCATCGCTCACCTCACCCACCGTGGCGCGCAACCGCATGGCTTCTATG
>JANOBL010000227.1:0-4691 GCA_031411635.1 Betaproteobacteria bacterium | reverse complement strand
TGGGGGTTTCCAGCCGGCCGCCCACCGCCAGCGTGAGCTGGCCGTAGCGCGCCTGGAAGAAGTTTTGCGCCACGGTGAACGGGCCGCTGATGCTCACCAGCATGCCCTCGTAGCGCTCCAGGTCGTCGTTGACCAGCTCGGGCAGTGTCACCGGCGTGGGCGTGATGCTGTAGCCGGTGCCCAGCACGCTGAGGCCGCTGATGCTGGTCAGCTCGGTCACCTTGTGCGCCAGCGTGTCGGCGTTGGCAACGGCGCCGGTGTTGAACTCGGCCACCGTGCCGCTCAGCCGCAGCAACTGCCCCACCAGCACCGTGGGCGCGGTGCTGGTGAAGACCAGGATGCCGTCGGACGTATTGGGGTCACCGTCGCCGGTCAGGTCTTGCATGAAAAAGCCGTTGTTAGTCAGCTTGGTCACCACTCCGGTTGTAGTGACTACCTGGCCTACCAGCGGGCTGGTGGGATCACTGCCCTGGATGGTGTAGATGGGGGTGTCGGCGGCGGCCAGCGCGCTGGCCTGCGCGGCGCACAGCAATGCGGCCAGCGTGGCCCGCAGGATGAGGGGTGGAAGCTGCATGGTGGTGTTGGGGGTGTTGGGCGGTTGAGGTTGAAGAACGACAAAACCGTGGCGCGACCGTCGTGTCGCGTGTGTCACAAGCACCTCCACGTTAGCAAGGACTGTGCGGCACGGGCATGACAGTCCGCTCAAACCCGGCCCGGCGGGTTGCCAACCCCATGCGCCACATGCCCGGCCGGCACATGGCGGGCCGCACTTTCGATGTGGCGCGGGTGGTCGTCAAAGAAAAAATCGGGCTCAAACTCGCGCAGGAACTCACCCTTGGGCAGGCCGCCCAGGAACATCGCCTCGTCCACCTCGATCTGCCAATCCATCAAGGTGCGGATGGCGCGCTCGTGGGCCGGGGCGCTGCGCGCGGTCACCAGCGCGGTGCGCACCCGCATGCCCGACGCGCTGCCAGCCTGCTGCAGCCGCTGCAAGGCCAGCAGCAAGGGTTTGAACGGGCCGGCCGCCAACGGCGTGGCGGCCTGGCTTTGTTCATGCCGCTGGAAGGCCTGCAGCCCGTCGCGCTGGTAGACCAACTCGGCCTCGTCGGAAAACAGCACCGCATCACCATCAAACGCAATCCGCAGCTCTTGCGGATGCGCTGCCGAGGCTTGCGGCGCCAGCGGCGACACCCGCGCCGCCGGCACACCGGCCTCCAGCGCCGAGCGCACATCGGCCTCGTTGGCCGACAAAAACAATTGCGCGTTCAGCGGCTGCAAATAGCGCCACGGCGACGCGCCTCGGGTGAACACCCCACGCTCGACCGCCAGCCCGTAATGCTGGCAAGAGCGAAACACCCGCAAACCTGAAACCGGGTCGTTGCGCGACAGGATCACCACCTCCACCCGGGGCTGGGCGCTGCCGGCATTGAAGGCCAGCAGCTTGCGCGCCAGCGAAAACGCCACGCCGGGTGGTGCCGGCTGGTCCAGCCGCTGCAATTGCAATTGCATGTAGGCGTGGTCGTCGCGGGCTTCGAAGACCTGGTTCTCGGCCTCGAAATCAAACAGCGCACGCGACGACAGTGCCACCACCAGCCGGGCTTGGGGGTCCAGGGACATGCAAACCATGATACGGGCGCCCCAGCGCCGCGTTGCTGGCTGCTGTGATCCCGGGCCGCTGCACCGCAGCGCCTGCCGCCTCAGGTCAGTTCATGAAGCCCAACGGCCCACGCTTGCCGCCCTGACCGGGGCTGGGCAGATCGGCCGCCTCCACCCGGCTGCGGCCATCCAGCCGGGCATTGCCAAACGCCGTCATCCAGGCCCGGCGCATCTCGCGCGGGGCCAGCTCGGCCAGGCGCTCCAGCACCGCATCCCCCGGCTCGGGCTCAAAGCGCTGGCCCCAATCGTGCTGGCTGCGGATGCTGGCGTACAGCCGCAGCGCAATCGCGCGCGCCGCATCCCGGTCCGGCATCTGCACCTGGTAGACGTTGACCCGGTTCAGGATCGGCTCGGGGATGGCGCGCTCGTCGTTGGCGGTGGCCACCCAGATCATCTGGCTGGCATCCACCGCCACCTCGGCAAACTCGTCGATGAACTGCTGCGCGGTGTCGTGCTCCAGCAGGCTGTACAGCGCACCCAGCGGATCGTAGGCATGCTCACCACGCGCTTTGTCGATCTCGTCCACCACCATCACCGGGTTGGCATATTGGCCGTCCACCAGGGTTTCGAACACCTTGCCGGGGCGGGCGCCCTTCCACTGCGACGACGCACCCGACAGCACCCAGCCGGCGGTGAGTGAGCTCATCGAGACAAAACCCATGCCGGTGCCCAGCAGCTTCGCCACCTCGCGCGCAAAGTGGGTTTTGCCCACGCCGGGTGGGCCCAGCAGCAGCATCGGGGTGATTTCCAAGGCATCGCGGCTGTCGTGGCACAGCGCCAATTGGCGCCGGATGTCGTCCAGCACCTCGTGGAAGTTGGGCATCTCGTCGTACAAATGCTCCATCGCTGGCAGGCCGCTGGGTTTGACCTGGAATCGCTCCGGGCCTTTTTCCAGCATGCGCTCGTAGGTGCTGCGCAGGTTTTCGTGCTCTTTGGGCGGCAGCTTGGTCAGGCAGCGCTCCACCTCGTCGCAGCGGTAGACGTTGCGCATCTGCGCCACGGCAAACGCACTGCGCTTTGGCATCACTGCCAGCTCGGTCGATGAACGGGACATGCACGCACCTCCAGAGTTCAACAAAGCCAAAAGCAGCAAGTGGTGGCAGCCGACAAGCCCGGATGACACGGCCCCTGCGCTGAGCGAAATACTAGCAAGCCTCGGACCATGTTGGCTTCGCCTGCTTTGAGGGGGCGTCAACGCCGGATCAGGTCTGCGGCAGCATTGCACGCTGGACTGTGCGGTGTTGTCCTACCAGTCCGCCGGGGGCTGGACTATGGCGCGCTGCCGCGGTGTTGGGTGCAATGGCCCAATATCAAACCATCAACCCATCAACCCGACCGGCTCAACCATGCCCACTTTCGAGATCGACCTGGCGCTGACCTACCAGGTCACTGGCCCGTCTGACTTTGTATTCCAGATCCATGCGCTGCACGGCATGGACCAGCAGGTGCTGGGCGAATCGCTGCAGATCGAGCCCGCGCTGCCCTCGCGTGTGTTTGCCGACCCCACGCTGAACCACCGCTTCTTGCGCCTGCATGCCGATGCCGGCCCACTGAGCCTGCGCTACCGCGCCACGGTCAGCCGCAGCATTCAGCAACCCGACCCCGGCTGGCCCCAGTTGGCGATTGCGGAGGTGCCCGACGAGCTGTTGCACAACCTGATGCCCACCCGCTATTGCGAATCCGACGAGCTGGGGCGCACCGCGCAAGCGCTGTTTGGCCAGTTGCCGCCCGGGCTGCCACGGGTGCAGGCGGTGGTGGACTGGATCCACAACAACATCGAATACAAGCTCGGCTCAACCACCTCCACCAGCACCGCGCGTGATGTGTACTTGCAGCGCGCCGGGGTTTGCCGCGATTTTGCGCACCTGGGCGTTACCTTTTGCCGGGCGCTGAACATCCCGGCACGGCTGGTGGCGGGCTATGCCCGCTTTGACGAGCCACCGCCGGATTTTCATGCAGTGTTCGAGGTTTACCTGGGCCAGCACTGGGTGATGTTTGACGCTACCCGGATGTCGCCGCTGGACGAGTTGGTGCGCATCGCCAGTGGCCGCGATGCCAAGGACGTGGCGTTTGCGACGATTTACGGCCCGGCCACGATGACCTCGATGAGCCCGCTGATCAGCCGCACGGCCTGATCCGGCGGATCAGGCCGTGCCGGCGATGGGCCCGGTGGCTGCGAAAATCATCGGCCAATGATCTGTACCGACCCAACTGCGCTGCTGCACAGCGCTTTCTACCGCTTTGTGCCGCTGGCCAACCCGGCGGCGGTGGTCGATGCGCTGCGTGGGCTGGCACAGGGCCTGCAAGGCAGCATCGTGGTGGCGGCCGAAGGCCTCAGCGGCGCGGTGGCCGGTGCGCCAGCGGCCATGCTGGCGTTTGAGGCTGCGCTGCAGCAGCCCGGGCTGCTGGACGGTGCATTGCTGGGCATGGTCTTCAAGCACAGTGGCTGTGATACACCGCCCTTTGGCCGATTGAAGGTGAACGTCAAGCCCGAGATCGTGGCGCTGGGGCTGCCAGATGCGCACACGCTGCCGCCGCCCGATGAAAACGACGCCAGCCACCTGGCGCCGCCAGCCTGGCGCGCACTGCTGGCACGTGTCGACCCGGTGCTGCTGGACAACCGCAACCACTTTGAATACCGCCTGGGGCACTTTCGCGGCGCGGTGGATCCGCAGGTGCACAACTTTCGCGATTTTGTCGCCTATGTGCAGCGCCAGGCGCCGGTCTGGCGCGCCGCCGGCCGGCCGGTGGCGATGTACTGCACCGGCGGCATCCGCTGCGACAAAACCGCACCCTGGCTGCGCAGCCTGGGGCTGCAGGTGTGGCAGCTTGAAGGTGGCATCCTGAACTATTGCCAGCAAACCGCCGACGCTGGCCATGACTGGCTGGGTGAGTGTTTTGTGTTTGACAAACGCATCGCACTCAACAGCCAGCTTCAGCCCACCGGCACCACGGCCGAGCAGGTGTTTGATGCGCAGCAGCCCGACGAGGCCTGGCGTTTGCAGCGTGCGCGCCGTTTGGCCGATCCGCCGTGA
>JANOBL010000226.1:0-1775 GCA_031411635.1 Betaproteobacteria bacterium | reverse complement strand
TCGAGTCGGCTTCTTTGGCTTCTCCGCCGGTGGGTTCACGGGCCTCGTGGTTACAGGTGGGGTGCCGGACTTCCGGCGGCTCGCCGACCATTGCCGAGCTCATCCGCTGGAGTCTGGCTGCGTCGTCGCGAAGTGGGTGTGTCGGAGTGGCGGTTCGATTTCGCTGGGCCACTGGAGCTGCCGACAGTCGGGCGCATCAACAACCTGTTGGCGCGCTTCTCCGACTGGCTTGGCCTGCCGCAGCATGATGGCAAGCCTTGGCGGCTGACCTCGCACCAGGGGCGCAAGACCTTCGCCCGCTTCGTAGCCTTGCGCGACAGATCAGCGCTGTTCGCCCTGGCCCAGCACCTGGGGCACCGAGACCGTACCGTCACCGATCTTTGTTATGCCGGCAATGACTACCGGCTGAATAGTGAGATCGATGCAGCCATCCTCGAGCAATCGGTGGCTGCTTGGGAACACATGCTCGCCGCGCCCGGCCTGGGCGGTCGAGCCGGCGCCGAGATCATTGCCAGGCGGCCGCGTTTCAGGGGCGCGCGGCTCAAGCAGGACATCAAGAGCTATGCGCACATGCTGGTGGACGCCGGCCTGGTGCTGGGCGTGTGCGACTGGGGGTTCTGCGTCTACCGGGAAGAGCACAGCGCCTGCCTGGGCAACGCGGCCGGACCGAATTCTGAGCGCCGCGAGCCATCGACCTGCGCCCGTTGCAAGAACTTTTCCATGTCAGTGCAGCATCGGCCCTACTGGGTCGAACAGGTCAAGCGGAGCGAAGCGCTGCTCAACGAGCCCGCGTTACCGATGCAGACCTTGCGAATTGTTCGGGACCGGCTCAACGAGGCGCGGTCGCTGATTCGCGCCATTGATGCCGAGGCCGAGAGGAGCGGCGATGAGCGGCAAGAAGACCACTGAGACGCACCGCCATTCAGCGGCATCCGCGCCGGCAGCTGACCGGCTTCGTGATGCCCTGGCAAAGATGATCCGGCAGCAGGCCTCGGAGACCTCGCCCAAGGCGCTGACCGCGACCACGCTGTGTCAGCTTGCTGACGTGTCGCGCAACGCGCTCTATCGGTATCACCCCGGCGTGCTGCTTGCATTGCAACGGGCTCAATTGCGGCACGGTGGCCAGCAATCTCCGGCCAAGCGTGAAGTCATGCAAACACGCGCCGACAACGAAGCGCTGCGCGAGCAGGTGACCAAGCTGGCTGCCCTGGTGGACCACTACTACGCGGCATGGAAGGAGAGCTGCACGCTTCTCGCGCGCAGGGAACGCGAGCTTTCTGATCTGCGCCGGATCATCAAGCCGCGCGTCGTGCCCATCAAGAAGTGATCGGCGATGACCTGGAGATGGCTCGCATGTTGACACCGAGAATTCAACATAAAGGCTGGGCCTGGACCGAGGCACGGACCTCGTTCGATCACTCGGAGCGTCAGGGCTTCGGCGTCGCGACGATGAAGCAGCGCGCGCCGACGCCGGAGCAACAGGCCGCGCGCGATGCGCTGCTGGCCGCCAAGGAGGAAGCCAACAAGGGACTTGAAGACCTCTACGACGCCGAAGACAGCGACGACGATCCCGGCTTCGACTCCGCCAAGGCGAGCGCGCTGGAAGCCGAAGTCGAGGCCATCGACGCCAAGCTGGAAAAGCTGCGCCATGACCTGAGCGAGTGGACCGCCGACATCCTGGCCTTCGCCGGTTTGGTGGTGGCACTCGACCGCAATGGCGAAGTGATCGTGCATCGCGGCATGGTGAAGCCGGAAGACCGCAAGCAGGCGGCGAA
>JANOBL010000225.1:0-3699 GCA_031411635.1 Betaproteobacteria bacterium | reverse complement strand
AAGCACTTCAGCAGGTAGTTGTAGAACAGCAGATCGATGTAGAAGTGTTGAGACTCTGTGGCGACGCGGTGTTGTCGTGCAACGAACGCAAAACCTTTGCCCAGCTCCAGCAAGAAGGGCTGCAAGTTGTCGATGATCGCTGTCTCCAGCGTGCTCTCGTGCAATTGCGGCGCCTCGGGCAGGCCAAGGAAGTCAAGCACGTAGGGGTGCTTGATGGCGTCGATGGGCGCGTCGACGGCCTGGCCTGCGTTCGCCAGCGCAAGCACACCTGCCTTGTCGCGGCTCTTCAATAGGCGCACAAACAGGAAGGTGTGCATCTGGCGCTCCAAGGTCTGGACGCTCCAGCCCGCCTTGTGGGCTTCGATCTCGTAGAAAGACCGCTCAGCCCGGTTTTCGACACTGCACAGCGTGCGGTAATGGGTCCAACTCAGTCGGTCCGAGAAACCAGTCCATGCAGCACCTGCGCTCAGTGACAACGACAAATCACCCAAGACTTCGGCCTGTGTCGCGTGCGCTTTTGTCCGCCCAACCAATTCATCACTTGCCGAGTGATGAATTGGCTGGCGGTCGGCATAGGCCTGGTAGAACAACCGGAAATAGCGCAGGTTGGTCTGTGAATAGCCTCGCCCGAACCGTCGGGTCAGCAGCGTGGCCAGATCAGGAAGCAGCCGCTGGCCATACCCGGCGCGGCCCTCCCCGGCCTGCAGCGCCGCCACGATTTCCCGGCCGATGAGCCAGTAGGCCAGCACCATCTGGCTGTTGATCGTGCGGACTACCTCGGAGCGCGCTTGCTCCAGGATGCCCACCACGCGACCGATCAGGCCCTCATCAACAGCGCCAAGCGCGGGGGTTGGCGGCACAACCCGGCCTGCGTGCGGAACAGCCGATGGTTTGCGCTTCATGTCAAGGCTCTGCCTCAAACCACCGGCGGTGCGGCCGGCAACACCCGTACATCCCGCAGCACCCGCTGCGGATACGGTATCTCCACCCCCGCCACACCCAGCGCCGCCAGCACCGCCAGGTTGACATCGCTGCGCACATTGCCCTGGCCGTTTTCCACATCGGCCACCCAGAACACCAGGGTCAATTCCAGCCCATCGGACGCAAACGCCGACAACTGCACCGATGGCGCTGGATCGGCCAGCACCCGGGGCACGGCGGCCATCGTGGCCACCAGGTGAGGCATCAGCCGCGCCAGGTCGGTGCCGTAGGCCACTTGCACCGGTGATGTCAGCGCCACCTTGGGATCAGCAAACGAGTAGTTTTCCACCCGCTGGGTGATCAGCAACTCGTTGGGCACGATGGATTCACGGCCGTTGTTGGCGCGGATCACGGTGTAGCGGGTGCTGATGTCGGTGATGCGGCCCTCGAAGCCGTCCACCTTGACCACATCGCCGATGCGCAGCGATTGCTCGGCCAGGATCACAAAGCCCGAGACGTAGTTGGCTGCCAGTTTTTGCAGGCCAAAGCCGATGCCCACGCCCACCGCGCCGCCCAGCACACCCAGTGCACCCAGCGGGATGCCGGCCGCCGACAGCGCCAGCAGCAGGCCGATCAACAGCAGCCCGGCGCGGGTGGCGTTGGCAGCCATCTTGCGAACGCTCAGGTGCACCCGGGTGGCCCGCATCAGCCGCTGCTCGATGGTGGCCGACAGCCACAGCATCGCCACCAGCACCGCGGCCGCCGTCAACGCGCCCTCCATCAGGCTGCGCAAGGTCACCGGGCTGCCGCCGATCTTCCAACTGATGTCCTCCATGCCGGCCAGCAGGATAGTCAGCAGGCCGGTGATCCACATCACCGCGATGATCCACACCCCCCAGCTCAGCGTGCGCTCAAAGGCCCGCACCAGCGCCGAGCCCGGAAACGCCGCGTGCAGCACCCGCCCAAACACCCGGATCAGCGCCAGGCTGGCCAGCACCGGCAGCGCCAGCTTGAACACCGCCACCGGCCAATGGCCGCGCATCAACTGGCGCGCCAGCAAGGCCGCCGCCAGCGCCAGCAGCGGAAAGAAGACACCGTCAAAACCCCGGGCACCAAACCACAAGCCGGGTGGCTCGTGGCGTGGGCGCAGCAGCGCCGCCACGGCCCAGGCACCGCCCAGACAGGCCAGCAACAGGGCCAGCTCCAGCAGTGCGGTGGGGTTGCTCAGCGCGGCCAGCAACTCGGTCAGGGATTCGGCTTCTTTCATCGTCGGCGGATTGTCTCAGCCGCCACGCGGGCACCCGGCTACACGTCGGCCAGCACCCGCAGATGCGCCACCACGCTGCGCCCCAGCGCGCTCAGCGCATAACCGCCTTCCAGGCAGGACACGATGCGCCCACCGCAGTGCCGGTCGGCCAGGTCTTTGATGCGCTGGGTGATCCAGGTGTAATCGGCTTCCACCAGGCCGAGCTGGCCCAGCTCGTCCTCGCGGTGGGCATCAAAACCGGCGCTGATGAACAGCATCTGCGGCTTGAAGGCTTCCAGCCTGGGCAGCCACATCGCGTCGATGATTTCACGCACTTCCGGGCCCCGCGTGTACGGCGGAACCGGCACATTCACCATGTTGCTGCCCTTGGGATGCGTGCCACTGCCGGGGTACAGCGGGTGCTGGAAAAAGCTGCACATCAGCATGCGCTCGTCGCCGGCAATGATGTCTTCGGTGCCGTTGCCGTGGTGCACATCAAAATCGATGATCGCCACCCGGTCCAGCCCCAGCACGTCCAGTGCATGGCGGGCGCCGATCACCACGTTGTTGAAAAAGCAGAAACCCATGGTCTCGCTGCGGGTGGCATGGTGGCCGGGTGGGCGCACCGCGCAAAAGGCGTTGTCCAACTCGCCGCTGACCACCGCCTCGGTGGCCGCCACCGCCGCACCGGCAGCGCGCAGCGCGGCGCGCCAGGTGCCGGCGCACACCAGGGTGTCCGGGTCCAGATAACGCGGCTCGCCGCTGGCCTGCACCTGCTGCATGAACTCCTGCAACTCGGACACGTAATTGCCACTGTGTGCGCGCGCTATCTGCGCCAGCGTGGCCAGCGGTGCCTCGCGCTGCTGCAGCGCCACCGACAGGCCCGAAGCCAGCAGTTGATCGGCAATCGCATCCAGCCGCTGCGGGCACTCGGGATGGCCTGCGCCCATGTCGTGCAAACGGCACTCGGGGTGGCTGTAGATGGCAGTGGGCATGGGCGGTTTTGAATCGATTTCCGGTATGGTGCCGCGCATGGCTGATTCCAACCTAACGCAGCTTTTGTCGCGGCTTGCAAGCCAGATTAGCACGATCATCGTAGGCAAACAGCCGCAGATCGAAGACTGCATCGCCTGCCTGCTGGCCGGTGGCCATCTGCTGATCGAAGACGTGCCCGGGGTTGGTAAAACCACGCTGGCCCATGCGCTGGCGGTGTCGCTGGGGCTGCGATTTTCGCGCGTGCAGTTCACCGCCGACCTGATGCCGTCAGACCTGATCGGCGTCAGCGTGTTCGAGCGCAGCAAGGAGGTGTTTACCTTCCACCCCGGCCCGGTGTTCACCCAGGTGCTGCTGGCCGACGAGATCAACCGCGCCGGCCCCAAAACCCAGAGCGCGCTGCTGGAGGCGATGGAAGAGCAGCAGGTGTCGGTGGAAAACCTGACCCGGCCGCTGCCCAGGCCGTTTTTTGTAATCGCCACGCAAAACCCGAGTGACCAGCTCGGCACCTACCCCTTGCCCGAGAGCCAGTTGGACCG
>JANOBL010000224.1:0-7100 GCA_031411635.1 Betaproteobacteria bacterium | reverse complement strand
GATGTTGGCCAGCTCGTCGGCGGCCAGCGCGCCGCGTGGGGCCCCGGCGCGCTGCGCCCAGGCGCTGCTACCGCCCAAGGCCAGCGCCAGCAGCAAGAGCAGGCTGGTTGCAGCGTGGGTGCGGTGGGGATGCAGGGCCATGGTGGTGCTCGTTGCAAAGGGCGGATCATAGGCAAGCCGGGCGCTATGCTGAACGGCATGACACAGGCCCCGCAGACGCGCCGCAGCGCCGAAGAACAAGCCCTGCTCGATGCCGAATTGACCTTGTTGATCGAGCAGGGCATGACCTTCAACCAGATGCTGGGGCTGAAGGTGCAGCAGTTGCACCCGCAGCTTGTGCTGCGTTTTGAAATGCGGCCCGATCTGGTGGGCCATTACCACTACGGCCGGCTGCATGGCGGTGTGATCTCGGCAGTGCTGGACGCGCTGGGCGGCAGCGCGCTGATGGTGGGCTTGGGCGAAAAACACCCCCACGAGAGCGCCGAGCAGGTGATGCACCGTTTCCTGAAGATAGGCACCATCGACCTGCGGGTGGATTTTTTGCGCCCCGGCCTGGGCTTGTATTTCATCGCCAGCGTCGAGATCACCCGGCTGGGCGGCCGGGTAGGATCCACCCAGATGCGGCTGCACAACGATGCCGGTGAGCTGATTGCCACCGCTGCGGCGGCCTACATCGTGAGCTGAACCGGCCCTTGCACTGCCGGCGCCGCGCTGGCCTCAAGCTGCCGCGCCCGCTGCCGATGAACCGGGCATGACAGTTCAAATGCAGGACGGTGTGGGTGCCAATGCCCAGCAGGCCCGGTTGCCAGCCGCCCGCTGGCTGACGCCGGTGGTGTTGGGCGGGGCCAGCGCGGCCTGCGCTTATGCCGCCGTTGGTGTGGCGCTGTATGCGCAGGGGCCGTCGCTGGTGGCGGCCTGGCTGTTTGCTGCGGTGGGCATGGTGGCCGGCTTGATCTGTGCCGGTTTGCAGATTGTCTTTGGCGATGTGCCGGCCGCCCAGCAGCCCAGGCTGTCCAGTGAGGCGCTGACGGTGCTGGTGCGCAGCACATTGGCCAACGCCGCTGCCAACCGGCCTGCGCGCAGCGGCAGCGCTGCTGATCGGCAACCGGCGCTGGTGGCCCCACCGGCGGCGCCTGACTTGGTGACGGTGCGGGTGTCGCTGCCTGCGGTCAGGCCGGCACCGGTGGTGGCCAAGCCCGCCGTGCCAGCCGCCTCGACCTGGGCCACCCAGGCCGCCGATGCCCGCCAATTTGCCAGCAGCGCCTTTGAAGCCTGAGCCGGTTTGCCAACATGATCCAGATTCAGATTGCCAGCCAGATCTCGCCCGACGGCCTGGAAGGGGTGCGCTGGGTGTTGGTGGACGCGGTGGATATCCCCGCACCCGCCGCCGCCAGCGACGCGCCCATTGCCAGCGCACCGCCCAGACCGGCCGATGCCACACGCCAGCAGCTTCCGCTGGGGGTGCTGAAGCTGGCGGTGCTGGGGCTGGGCATCGGTATTGCCGCGTGGTTGGGCCAGGCCCGGCTGGGCCCGCCAAGCCTGCCCTGGCGGGCACCGGCGGCGGCCGTGTCGGGCGCGGCACTGGGCCCGGTCGGCACTGCACCAAAGACGGCGCTCACGGCCACGCCTTTGGCCGCGCGGGCTTCGGCGCCGGTGGTGTCCACAACCGCATCCGCAACAGCCTCCACAACATCGCCCGCGGCCGCTCCCGCGCCAGCGGCGGCCAGTGCCGCCGCCGCATCGCCGGTTCTGCTGCCCAGGCAACCCAGCCCTGCGGCGTCGCAGGCCGGGTTGCCGGACCTGCATTTCGGCCACTTGCCAGCGCAGCCCGGCGCATTGGCCGTGCGCGCCAACCCGATGATCACTGCGGAGCCGTGATGACAAGCCGCTTGAATTGGCATGACGAAACCGAGATGCTGGGCGTGCGGGTGCGTGCGTTTTTCTTCGATCCACAAGAGGTGGATGCGCGGGCCGATTTTGTCGGCCGCCAGGTGCCGATCCTGCAGGGCTCGGCCGCCAGCCTGATCCACCCCGAAGGCCAGCGCGAGAGCTACCAGGTGGCCGGCCTGCTGGCCCAGCCCGATGCGGTGCTGGCCCACGGCGGCGGCTTGCTGTGCCTGAGCTACAAGGGCGGCGACGGCCGCCAGCACGCGCTGACCCATTGGCGCCGCCAGTGGCGCGCCGATGTGATGCTGCAATGCATTGCCGCCGCGATGGCGGTGGCCGGCCAGCGCCAGCAGCCCACCGCCGCGCTGTGGCGTGGTGCCAACCTGCTGTGCCAGTTTGACCCCGGCCCGCTGGTGCTGGATTGCCTGGCCACCCACATCACCGCCGCGCGCCAGTACTGGAACGAGGCACTGCCGGTCAGCCCGGCTCAGCTTGCGAGCTTTTGTGAGCCCAAGCTGCGTGCGATGCCTGGCCTGGTGATGCCCGAGGCGGCGGTCTCGGCCTGAGGTGTGGGTGGGATGACGGGCGGGTTGGCCGCAGTGGCCGGCAGCGCCCAGCCCTCGGTGGCGGCATCGGCGCCGACCCAGCGGCTGCCGCCCACCACCAAGTGGCGCTGGCTGGCGCGCTGCAGCAGCAGCTCACAATCGGCCGCGGTCAGCCGGCTGGCCAGACGCTGCCAGCGCCGGTTGACCAGCACATCGGCCCAGCTATCCTCCATCGCCCGGCGCATCGCCAGCGGGCTGGCGGCCTGGCCGGCCGACAAGCGCCGCGCCAGCAAGGTGTGCATGAAGATCTGAAACGCCTGGCGGGCCTCGCTGCTGGGCATCAACACCGCCAGGCCCAGCAGCCGGCGTGCGTAACCGGCCTGCAAGAACTGCAGCGTCAACATCACCTGCAGCGCTTGCACCGGGTTGATCACCCGCACCCGGTTGGGCGGCAGCACACGCAGCGGCAGCAGCGCCGCCTGGGCGTGCGGCAGCGGGGTGGCAAAACTGACCAGCACCGCAAGGCGGGCGGATTCGTCAGCGCTCAAGCCCTCGGTGGCTTGGCCGGGCTGACCAGCACACGCATGCACCGCAGCCACGCGCTGGCTCAACACCACCAGGTTGCCCGCGGCATAAGCCGCAGCCAGGTTCAGCCGGGTGATGCTGGCATCGCTGGGCAGGCCGGCGCACAAGCTCAGCGGCTGGCGCGACACCGGGCATTCGTTGTTGGCGATGCGCGCCAGAAAACTCGGGTTCACCTGCACCCCCTCAAACACCTGGCCCTGCTGCCAGGCCTGCAGCCGCAGTGCCAGCCACTGGCGCACCGCGGCGCCGGGCCGCAGCGTGCGGCTGCCAAAGGCGGCCCGGCCGGCGGCCCAGCCCTGGCGCACCGGGTTGTGGTCGTCCAGGTGCTGCAGCGGCGGCGTGATGCGGTGGTGGGCATGGTCCCAGCCGATCTCGAATGCGGTGTTGTCGCCGCAGTGGTCGCTGGCAACGGCCGCACCCGCTGCTGCCGCAGTGGGCCGGCCCGGCGCATCGGCTGGATGGGTCAGATGAGGCAGGGGGCTGAACTCAAAGGCAGCTTGGGCCATGGGGGGACTCCGTCTCTCAGGCACCGGGACAACCCCGGCCTACAAAGTGTCGGCCCCGACTGGCTCACAGAGTGACCCAGCGCTGCGGATTTATTTTTTCCAACCAACACCTTGGTGGCTCGCTATTTGAGCCAGCAGCGTGGCAGACTCGACCCCCGGGCGCCGTCTTGGCGCCGATCCCGGGAGCCGCGATGGCGATGCTGGACCGCATTTACAAGATCGAGATGCTGATCCGCCAGCGTGGGCAGCAGAGCTTTGCCCAGTTGCGGGCAGCGCTGGAGGTGTCGCCGGCCACGCTGAAGCGTGACCTGGCCTATCTGCGCGATGCGCTGGGTGCGCCGATTGCTTACGACCGCGACACCAACAGCTACCACTTTGCAGGCGCTGTCGCCGGCACGGCCACACCGGCCGCGGCCAGCACCGGTGCCGCGCTGCACGAGCTGCCCGGGCTGTGGTTCAGCGAGCGCGAGCTGTACTCGCTGCTGATGGCGCACCAGTTGCTGGCCGGGCTGGAAACCGACGGCATGCTCAGCCGCCACCTGCAGCCGCTGCTGGGCCGCATCCACGATCTGCTGGGCCCCGTGGGCGAGACCGATGCCAAGGCCTTGCTGAAGCGGGTCAAGATCATCAGCGCGCTGCACCGGCCGGTGGCGCCCGAGTGTTTTGAGCGCATGGGCGAGGCCTTGCTGCGGCGGCGCCGGCTGCACCTGCGCTACTTGAGCCGGGCCCGCGACGAGGTGGGCGAGCGTGATGTTTCACCGCAGCGCCTGGTGCACTACAAAAACACCTGGTACCTGGACGCCTGGTGCCACAGCCGCGAGCGTTTGCTGCGTTTTGCGCTGGATGCAGTGCAGGACGCCAGCGTGCTGGCCACACGCGCCAAGGACGTTTCAATGCGCCAGGTGCAGGCCGAGATGGACACCGGCTACGGCATCTTTGCCGGCGGCACCCGGCAACTGGCGCTGCTGCGTTTCTCGCCGCAGGCGGCGCGCTGGATCAGCCATGAAGAATGGCACCCCGAGCAGCAAGGCCGGTTTCTGGACGACGGTAGCTGGGAGCTGCGCCTGCCCTACGTGGACGAGACCGAGCTGGTGATGGATTTGCTGCGCCAGGGCGAGCAGGTGCAGGTGCTGGAGCCCGACAGCCTGCGGGCGGCGGTGCAGCGGCGGCTGGCGGCGGCGTTGGCGGTTTATCAGCCGGGTTGATGGGGTATCACAAGGCCATCACATCGGCCAACTTTGCTGCCCGTGCATCAAAGCTCAGCAGCGGCGCTTGGCCCGCCGCGCTGCACAGCCCCGCGTGCAGGCAATCGGCAAAGTCGGCCTGGGTGCTGCGGTAGGCATGCAGCGCACGCTCTACCGCCGGGTGGTTGTCGAATGCCAACTCTTGCGTCTCCAGCAGCGCGGTGAAGACCCGCAGCACGACTGATTTGTCCAAGCGATAGCGGTGACGCAGCACCCACTCCAGTTCCAGCGTCACGGTGCAGGGCACCAACAAGCCAGCGCTGTCGGCGCGTACCGCCTCGAACAGCGCTTGCACCCGGGCCACTTGCGCCGGGTCGTCGTTGACGATCCAGCGCACCAGGATGTTGGTGTCAACCCCGGCCATCAGTCTCGGCCGATGCGCATGTCTTCAATGGCTATCTTGGGCAGGTTTTCCGCCGGCTGAAGCAGGCCTTTCAGGTCCAGGATGGAGCGGGTCTTGGCGCGCATGATCACCGTGCCGTCATCCAACTGCGTGAAGACCACCCGCTCTCCCGTGCTCAGCCGCAAGGCCTTGCGGATGTTGGCCGGAATGGTGATCTGGCCTTTGCTGGTCAGCGTAGCATCGGACATGGCGAAATCCTTACATTTTCAGTAAATATAAGGCATTTGCGGGTTAAAGACAATCAGCCTTGTTGGCATGCACCGGGGCCAGCGTCACGGCACCTCATGCCCGGTGGCCGCGGTCCAGATGCGCCACCACTGCTGCGCGTCCAGCACCAGCCCCAGCGCGGCCATCGCCTCGCGCGCCAGCTCGATGCGGCGTGATCCCAGGATCGGCAGCGGCTGGCTGGGATGGCGCCGCACCCAGGCGGTGACCAGCGTGATCACTGCCACGCCCAGCTCGCCGGCAATCGTCTGCAGCGTGTGGCGCACCCGCTGCGCGGTCTCGTCCTGGCCGGTGAAGAGGCGCCCGCCCGCCAGCGGTGACCAGGCCATCGGCCGCAGGCCCAGGTCCTGGCATTGGTCCAGCACGCCGTCATGCAAGGCATCGGTGTGCAGCGGCGACAGCTCGATCTGGTGCGCGGCCAGTGGGATGCGGCGCTGCAGCGGCGCAAGCTGGCCGGGCGTGAAATTGCTGACACCGAAGTGCCGCACCTTGCCCTCGCTGCGCAGCGCCTCGAAGGTGGCGGCCAGCTCGTCAAAATCCATCAGCGCATCGGGCCGGTGGATCAGCAGCAAGTCCAGGTGGTCGGTGCCCAATGCGCGCAGCGATTGCGCCACCGAGGCCCGCAGATGCGCTGCCGAGCTGTCGTAGTGCTTCACTTGGTGACCGGGGCGCGCCGGTGTCACCAGCTTGATGCCGCATTTGCTGACGATCTGCATGCGCTGGCGCAGTGCCGGCCGCAGCGCCAGCGCCTCGCCGAACAGCGCCTCCACGCTGTAGCCGCCGTAGATGTCGGCATGGTCGAAGCTGGTGACGCCCAGGTCCAGGTTGCCCTCGATCCAGGCCAGCCGCTGCTGCGGGCTCCAGCCCCACTCGGACAGCCGCCAGGCACCGGCGACAACCGGGGACAGGCCGGCGGGGTTGTGCAGCGCCGCCATCAGGCTGGCGCCTTGGGCGTGGTCTTTGCCACTTTCGGCAGCCGCCCCATCAGGTAGAACTCGTCGTTGGGCCGCATGCCGGTGACATTGGCCATGCGGTTGGACAGGCCAAAAAAAGCGGTGATCGCGGCGATGTCCCAGATGTCCTCGTCGTCAAAGCCGTGGGCCTGCAGCGTCGCATGGTCGGCCTCGTCCACCTCGTGCGAGCGCTGACACACCTTCATCGCAAAAGCCAGCATCGCCTGCTGGCGCGGCGTGATGTCGGCCTTGGCCGGGTTCACCGCCACCTGGTCGGCAATCAACGGCTTTTTCTCGTAGACGCGCAGGATCGCACCATGCGCCACCACGCAGTACAGGCAGTGGTTGGCGGCCGAGGTGGCGACGATGATCATCTCGCGCTCGCCTTTGCTCAGGCTGCCGGTCTCTTTCAGCAGCAGCGCATCGTGGTAGGCCATGAAGGCGCGCCACTCGGCCGGCCGGTGCGCCAGCGCCAGAAACACATTCGGCACAAAGCCGGCTTTTTCCTGCACCGCCAGGATGCGCTCGCGCAGGTCGTCGGGCAGGTCTTGCAGCTCGGGCACGGGGTAGCGGCTGATGGCGGTCATGCGGGATCCTGGGCGCTGGGCGATGGGGCTGCCAGCATACCGCGCACGCCCGCCGGCCCGGTTCAGAGCAGGCGCTCGGCCACCAGCAGTGATTGCAGCCAGAGCTTGAAGCGCAGCCAGGGGTTGCTGCCGGGCTCATCGGTGGTGCTTTGCGGCCGGCCCAAC
>JANOBL010000223.1:0-5970 GCA_031411635.1 Betaproteobacteria bacterium | reverse complement strand
GGATGCACTAAAGATCAAGAAGCCCAGCCTCGACGCTCAAATATCCTTGCTGTAGTGGCGCGTCGCAAGCGTGCTGCTATACAAATCAAGGACTTGGCGCGGTTGGTGTCGAACTCGGGGGGGCTGGAATACCAGTACTGGAAAAACAAGTTTGGCAACAATTCCGGGGGCCCGGCGGGCAAGGGCGCGTTTGCCAAGACGCCAATGATCCGGGCCGAATACCACTTTTGAGGCCACGGGCGTTGCCGCTCCTGCCAGGCGCTTAACCGCCGCTGAATGCTCAAGACAGCCGGATCACCCCGTCCAGCGCACAGGCATACACGGCATTGCGCAGCGCGGCAATCGCCTCGTAGCGGGTAAAGCTGCGGCGCCAGGCCAGCACCACGCGCCGGGTGGGCACCGGTGGCTCAAACGGGATGTAGCGCACATGGTCGCTGCCGCCCGAGCGCTCGAAGCTGCGCACGCTGAGCTGCGGCACCACGGTGATGCCCATGCCCGAGGCCACCATGTAGCGGATAGTCTCCAGCGACGAGCCCTCAAAGCTCTTGCGGATGCCCTCGGCATCGCTGGCAAAACGTGCGTACTCGGGGCAGACCTCCAGCACATGGTCGCGAAAGCAGTGCCCGGTGCCCAGCAGCAGCATGGTCTCTTTTTTCAGCGCTTCGGCGCTGATGCGCTGGTGCGCCGCCAGCGCATGCGCACTGGGCACAGCCACCAGAAACGGCTCGTCGTAGAGCGGCGCCACCGCCAGCCCGGTGTCTGGAAACGGCTCGGCCATGATCGCGCAATCCAGCTCGCCGGTGCGCAGCATGTCCAGCAGCCGGGCGGTGAAGTTTTCTTGCAGCAGCAGCGGCATCTGCGGTGTCAGCGCGATGCTGTGGCGCACCAGCTCGGGCAGCAGGTAGGGCCCGATGGTGTAGATGATGCCCAGCCGCAGCGGGCCGGACAGCGGGTCTTGGCCACGCTTGGCAATCTCCTTGATCGCGGCCGCCTGCTCCAGCACCGATTGCGCCTGGCGCACGATTTGTTCGCCCAGCGGCGTCACGCTGACCTCGCTGGCGCCGCGCTCGAACAGCTTGAGTTCCAGCTCTTCTTCCAGTTTTTTGATCGCCACGCTCAGCGTGGGCTGCGAGACAAAGCAGGCCTCGGCGGCGCGGCCAAAGTGCCGCTCGCGGGCCACCGCCACGATGTAGCGCAGTTCGGTCAGGGTCATGCCGGATTATCGTCAGGGCGCCCATGAAAAAAGGCCGCACCGGGCGGCCTTTCTGGTTGGCGTTGCGCGGTCAGTGGTTGTCGACAAAGACCACCGTTGAGCCCACCAGCGCCGCTGTGTCGTCAAAGTACTGCAGGTTGCCCAGGTAGCGCTTGCCGGCGGGCACCGACCAGCCCAGGCCGATGGTGGCCGATCCACCGGCATACACCGTGGACGGGGCACTGGCCTTCAGGCTTTGCACACCCACGGCCTGGCCAACCACCCAGTTGGACAGCGTGTACTGCGCGCCACCGGCGGGCACATTGAAGCCGGTCACGCATGCCGAGTACACCCCGGCCGCCGGTGCAGCCAGCGTGACCACCTCGTCGGAGTTGCTGCCTTCGCTGGCGCCCACCTGCGATCCGGTACCGCCCGGGCCGGCAAAGACCACCAGGTCCAGGTCGCTGGCGGCACCCCCCTGGGTGTCGGCATTGAACAACTGGAAGCGCGCAAGCTGCACATCGGCCGGCAGCGTGACGTCGTAACACTGCGTGGTGCCGGCCGGCACCTTGTTGCTGTTCAGGTTGGCGGGCACCAGGCCGGTGGCTGCCACCGACATCGTGCCGGCCACGCCGGTGGTCACCTGGAACAGCTTGGTGCCCTTGCCGGACGCCCGCACATCGCTCACCTGCGCCGGGGCCAGGAAGCCGATCGCCTTGGCACTGAGCGGGCTGCGCACCTGGGTGATGCCGTCGCTCCAGGTCAGCGAGCCGAAGCTCCATGCACCTATCGCAGCGCCGGCGCGGGTGACCGTGACATCAAAGTTGCCACTGGCGCCGGGTGCCAGCGTCAGCGAGGCCGGCACCACCGCCACGGTCCAGCCGCCGGTCAGGCTGGTGCTGGCGACGAAGGTCTTGGTGGCGGTGGACACGTTGGTGACGCGGCGGTTGAAGGTCAGCGAACTCAACACCGAAGCGGCGGTCAGCGACGGCAGGTTCAGGTTCCAGGGCTGGACCGTGCCGAGCACGCCGCAAGTGCCGATGCCGGCCGGTGGCGTCAGGCTCAGGCCACACAGGAAACGGCCGTAATCGGCCGGGCTGGCGTCGTACACCAGCGGGGTATCGGCCGCGCCGTTGGGGTTCAAGTGGCCTGCGCCGTAACCCAAGCGGTCCGGATCGGCAGCACCGCTGTCCAGCTTGATCGTGGTGGCCGTGGTCATCAGCGCCGACTTGACCGCCGCCGGGCTCCAGGCCGGGTACAACTGCCGCAGCAAGGCCGCCGCGCCGGCCACATGCGGGCTGGACATCGAGGTGCCTTGGATCGCATTGGCATTGGCCTTGGGCGTGAAGGCGCCAAAGCGCATCAGGTCATGCTGGGATTGCGTCAACGAGGTGTCTAGCCAGCCGGCGATGATGTCGACGCCTGGGCCCGAGATGTCGGGCTTCAGGATGTTGGCGTTGGCCTTGTTGGGGCCGCGCGACGAAAAACTGGCCATCACCGGTGCCACCACGTTGGGCTGGGCCACGGCGGGGCCAAAGCTGGCCGTGGCGGCATTGCCTTGGGCCAGCACGTAGTCGTTGATGGCGGTGTACGACGCGTTGGTCAAATGCACCGTGGGCACCACATACGGCTGCAGCACCAGGGAGTTGTTGGACGCACCGGTGCCACCGATGGCGGGCACGTTCTGGATGATCATCGCAGCAGCACCTGCCGCCTTGACCAGCGCCGCCTTGTTGACCAGCACATTGCCGCCGCGGTAGCAGATCACCATCTTGCCGGTGACCTTGCTGGCGTCGAGTGCGGTGTTGGCGGTGCCGCCATCGGCCGGCAGGTAGCAGCGTTCCAACGCGGTTTTTTCAGCCTGCGTGAGGTTGGCATAAGCCACCACGCCGACGTCGATCGACCGCACCAGCGGTGTGCTGGCAACACCGGCACTCTGGTACGAGGGCCCGCTGAACGAGGCGCTGGAGCCCAGGGTCACGCTGGCCACGGAGTAGCGGTCGTGGGTTGAGGCGGCCACCGTCGTCAGCCACGGGCTGATGTGCGCCACCTCGTTGCCCGGGCCGGAGTTGCCGGCCGATGCGGCGACAAACACCCCGGCGGCGGTGGCGTTGAGGAAAGCAATTTCGACCGGATCGACAAAATTGGTCTTGGTACCGCTGATCGAGAAGTTGATGACATCCACACCGTCGGCCACTGCGTCTTCAATCGCCTTCAGCGTGTCGGCGGTGTAGCAACCCGTGTTGGCGGCAACGGTGGCCTCCCAGCACACTTTGTAGACCGCCAGCCTGGCCCTGGGTGCGATGCCCGACATCACGCCCGCACCGACACCGTTGATCGAGGCCGCCACATCGGCATTGCCGCCGGCGGTGGATGCGGTGTGCGTGCCATGGCCGCCACCGTCGCGTGGCGAGGCGTATTCCAGCGGGATCGGTATGCCCGAGGTCAGGAAATCGGTGTTGTAAAAACGCGCGCCAATCAGCTTGTTGTTGCACATCGCGCTGGTGAAAGATTCACCGACCTGGCAGATGCCCTTCCATTTGGCCGGTGGTGGGCCGTAAACCTGGGTACCCGCCTTGTTGTAAGCCACCGGCTTGCTTTGGGCATCCAGCTTGTCGCCGAACGAGGCGTCCTCGGGCCACACGCCGCTGTCGACCATGCCGATGATCACGTCGTCGCCCTTGACGGTGCGCGACGCGGCGTCCAACCGCGACCACAGCCCACCCGGTGCACTGATGCCCAGGAAGCCGGGTGTGCGCGTGGTGTCGAGCTTGCGCACTTCGCTTTCAACCACCGAGACCACTTTGCCCGAGGTTTTTAATGACTGGGCTTGGGCAGCGGTCAGGCGCGCGGCAAAGCCGTTGAAAGTGATGTTGTAGCGGTGCAGCACCGCCACATTGCCCACCTGCGCCAACGCGCCGTTGCGCTTGACGTCCAGGTAGTTCAGGTAGGCGCGCACATGGGTTGCGCTGGGGTTGATCCTGGCACCGGTGGTGGCAGGTGCGGTGGCGGCCAGGCCGGCCACGCCGCCGCTGTAGGTGGCAGCGGGCGCGTCACTGAGTTGGACGATGTAGGTCTTCAACGCGGCGTTCTGGGCGCTGGCAGCAAAGCCCAGTGTGGCCAGTGCGGCCGCCAGCATCAATCGGGATGGGTTCATCAAGAACTCCTTGTGGTTGTAGACATCAGCGGGCGGCGCGGGCTTTGCGCCGCGCCAGGCCCAGCAAGCCCAACAAGCCGGCCACCAGCATCACGCCGGTGCCGGGCTCGGGCACGGCCGCCGTCAACAGCACGTTGTCCAGCGCAAACGTGCCATCGTTGGTCAGCACCGTGCACAGGCCGGCCGCAGTGTCAGAGCAGCTAAAAAACTCCAGCGACGTCAAATTCTTGAAGCCGTTGAAATCGCCGGCGCTGTTGGTGTAGGTAACAAACGGAAAAACGCCGGCCGTCGCCGCGCCGAAGTCCCAAGCCACCCCCGACGTCGAGGCATCTGCAAAGGTGCCCAGCGCCACGATCACGGTGAGCGGGTTGGCCTGGGTGTTGATCGGCACATAGGCGGCAGAGAAGCCGTCCAGGCTGAACAGGCCGCCATCGGCGCGCGTGATCAGCAACTCGCCGTCGTTGGACTGGGTGTAGAACTGCCCCTGGCTGCCCGACGGCGCGGCGCTGCCCAGGCCGGTGGCGATGTCCACCGTGGCGGCGTCGAACAACACATCCATCCGAAAGCCCGACTGCGAGAACGAGTCGCCCACAAAGTACAAGCCATTCAGCGCGTCGCCCTCGAAGTCGATCACGGTGGACGCTTGTGCCTGCGGCAACAGCGCTGCGCCAACGATGGCGGCGACGGCGGTCAAGCGCCGGAACATGGTTTTCATGGGGATACCTTTGAGGCGGGAATTGGGGGAAAAGGAAGGCGTGGTTTAACGGCACAGGCTACTTGTCAATGGTCACAAAGCGTACCCCCCACATCTGGGGGCCGGCCGCGTGATTTCCCGATAGCTTGTTGCTGACAACAAGCGTAATCAGGCCCGCAATCAGGTCCGAAATCAGGCCTTCAAGAAGTCCGCCCGCGAGTCCAGCCAGCGCGCCACATGGGCCTGCGCCGCTGCGGCATGACTGGCCAGCAGCCCGGGTGCCAACCGGCGCGCTTGCTGCAGCAGCGGCGCATCGTCGTCCAGGTCGGCAAAACGCAGCAGCGCATCGCCGCTTTGGCGTGCGCCCATGAATTCACCCGGACCGCGGATCTCCAGATCGCGGCGCGCGATGTCAAAGCCGTCATTGGTCTCGGCCATTGCGCGCAGCCGGTCGCGGCCGGTGGGTGACAGTGGGCCCTGGTACAGCAGCACACAGACACTGGCCAGCGCGCCGCGCCCCACCCGGCCGCGCAACTGGTGCAACTGGCTGAGGCCAAAGCGCTCGGCATGCTCGATCACCATCAGGCTGGCGTTGGGCACGTCCACACCCACCTCGATCACCGTGGTGGCCACCAGCAACTGCATCTGGCCGGCGACGAATTGCGCCATCACCGCCGCCTTCTCGGCCGTGGGCAGCCGGCCGTGCAGCAGGCCGACGTTGGCGCCCGGCAGCGCGGCCGCCAACTGGGCATGGGCCTCGGTGGCGTTTTGCAGGTCCAGCTTTTGGCTGCGGCCGGGGCTTCGCCCCTTAACGCCGGCTTTGCCGGCATGATCCTGCGCCGCAGCGCCGTTGGCGCAGTCACATTCATCGATAAGCGGGCACACCCAGTACAACTTCCGGCCACGCGCCACCTCGTCGGCGATGCG
>JANOBL010000222.1:0-2117 GCA_031411635.1 Betaproteobacteria bacterium | reverse complement strand
CCAATACAAAGCGTCAATCCAAACAATAGATAGTCGCTATTCAATGGAAAACCCTGATAGCGAATGCAAAAATCCACCGGCTGACAAACAGCATCAAACGGGGTCCAGGCCCAGCAAGCGCAGCGCGTGCTGGTGGGCAAGGCCGGCGGGGTCTACCAGATCGTGCATCACGCTGAAGTGGTTGAGCCCCGGCAGCGCCTGGTTGACCGGCACCACTGCCGGGCCCCACTGGTCGCGGATCAGCCGGTTCTGGCGCAGAAACTCGGGGCTTTCATCGCCGCCCGCCAGCGCCATCAGCGGGCCGCGCGGCGCGGCAAAAAACGCCGGGCTCAGCCGTTGTGCCGATGCCGGTGTCAGCCGCAGATCGGCTTGCAAAAACGGCGTGTGAAGCAGCGGCGCCAGGTCAAACAAACCGGACAGCGCCAGCGCACCGGCCAGCAGGTGGGGCGGCAAATCGTCGGCCACTTGCTGCCAATCGCAGCACAACAACATGGCCGCCAGATGGCCACCGGCCGAATGGCCGATCACGTAGATGCGGGCCGGATCACCGCCGTAACGCGACGCATGGCGCCAGGCCCAGGCCACGGCGCGGGTGGTTTGCAGCACGATCTGCTCAATGTTCACCGCCGGGCACAGCGCGTAGTTGGGCACCACCACCATCGCACCGGCCTGCACAAAGGCCGGTGCCACAAACGAGTGGTCGCTCTTGTCCAGCGCACGCCAATAACCGCCGTGAATGAACACCAGCACCGGCGAGTTGGACGCACGGGCCGGGAACACGTCCAGCGTTTCACCAGGCTCATCGCCGTAAGCAACGTCCAGCACGCTGGTCATGCGGGTGCGCGCCAGCGCCGAGGCCTGGGCCCAGCGCGGCAGGATCGTCGCCACCTCGGGCACACGGGCCCGGTTGTTGTATTGGGCGTCGTGCCAGGCGGCGTCGTGTTGGGGCATGCGGGCTCCGTGTGTGGGTGATGTGTGTCGGCGATGGAAGGGCTATGTTCTACCGCGAGTTGCAGGCCGTTGGGGGCCATAACGCTGCTGCTAGAATTTATGTTGTTCGTGGGGGTGTAGCTCAGCTGGGAGAGCGCTGCGTTCGCAATGCAGAGGTCAGGAGTTCGATCCTCCTCATCTCCACCACAAAGTTTAAAAAGCCGCTGCAAGCCAGCGGCTTTTTTTATGCCTGGAACCATCACTGTGCCGGTTTGGAACTCAAATGTTTCCAAAGCGGCACGGAACGGTTTTGCTTCGCAAGCGTACCGCGCAGCGAGAGGCAGGCACCCTGCTGATGCCGCTTGGCTTTGGGTCCGGACCTACCGAAGTATTGGCATAATCTGCCAATCACGGCCTGGCGAGCCTCTTCACACACCTCGGAGCCGAGAACATGCCGACACGCAACGTGGTTTTGAGCGAGCATCAACACGAATTGGTTGAGACGCTGGTGCAGTCAGGGCGTTACCAGAATGCCAGCGAGGTGCTGCGAGAAGGGCTGCGCCTGATCGAGGAGCGCGACCGCCTCGAGGAAGCCAAGCTCAACGCCCTCAAGCAAGCGGCTCGCCACGGCTGGGCGGATATTTCAGCGGGGCGGTACGCCGATGTCGCAGACGATCAGCTCGAGGACTTCGTTGGACAGCTTGGTCATCTTGCCGCCCGGCAGGCCAAGACGGCGAGTTAATGATTCGATATCGTTTGTCGGACGCCGCCCAGGCAGATGTCATCGAGATCCTTGCCTGGACGCAGGTGCAATTCGGCGAGGCGGCGCGGCTGCGGTATCAGAGCCTGATCGTCGCTGCCCTTCGCGACGTGGCCACACATCCTGACCGGCCAGGCAGTATCGAGCGCCGGGAACTGGGCGCGGGTGTTCGTTCATGGCACCTGCGACTGAGCCGGGATCACGTGGACACTGGTGCGGGGGTGGTCCGCCGGCCACGCCATTTTCTGATCTACCGCGTTGAGCCAGCACTACTCGTGGTTGGCCGGGTGCTGCATGACGCCATGGAGTTGGCGCGGCACTTGGACCCAGAAACGTCCTGGGAATAGCCGCTGGTCACCGCAGATTGCGCTCGCTCATTCTCAGGACTGCAGCGGCGGTGACAAATACCTTGGAGTCCTGCGTCGGC
>JANOBL010000221.1:0-8114 GCA_031411635.1 Betaproteobacteria bacterium | reverse complement strand
TTGATGTCGGCGCCTTGCAGCAGGTCGAGCACGCCGCAGTTCATCAGGAAGTGGGCTTGGCTGGTGTAGCCGAGCACGGACAGGCCCGCCTCTTGCGCCGCCAGCGCGATGCCGCTGAAGTTGACATGGGCGGTGATGTCTTTGTCGCCCACCGCCAGCAGCGGATCGGTATCGGCACGGTGCGCCTGGTGGCACATCAGGGTGCCGCCATGGCGCTGCGGCAGGTAGTACTCGGCCTCGGGGAAGCCGTAGTCGATCAGAAGCACCAAGCCGCGCCGCAGCAGGCCGGCCAAAGTGCAGACAAAGGCCTCCGCCTGCGGGTGGATCTCGGTCACGGTGCCGGGCACAAAGGGCGCGTCCAGCGGTGGTCGCAGCTTGGTGGGCCGGTCTGACCAGCTAAAGCCAGCCGCCGTGCTGACCACACCGCGCTCAAACCACTGCACCCCGTCGAAAAACAGCAGTTGCACCGGCATCGCGTCCAGCACCTCGTTGGCGATCACCACGCCGTCAAACTGTTCGGGCAGCGCGTCCAGCCACTGCACGCGGGCGCCAAAGCGCGCCAGCCGGGCTTGCTGGCGCTCACGCAACGTGGCCGACAGATCGACGATGCAGTACTGCGCCACCGCCTCGCCCAGTGCGTCCAGCAAACCCTCGGCCAGCGCCCCCGAGCCGGCGCCAAACTCCATCACCTGTCCACTGCCGCTGGCCGTCAGCCCCTGCGCCACCTGCAACGCCAGCGCCTGGGCAAACAGCGGTGACAGCTCGGGTGCGGTGACAAAATCGCTGCCGGCGCCCGGCATCGCGCCAAACTTGCGGCGGTGGTTGGCGTAATAACCCAGGCCGGGCTGGTACAAGGCCAGCGCCATGAAACGGTCAAACGGCAGCCAGCCCTGCTGCTGTGCGATGGCCTGGTGGATCACGCCGTCCAGGGCGCTGGCTACACTGCCCGATTGGCCCGTTGTTCGGGTTGCTGCGTTGGAAATTTCGGCCATCCGGGCATTGTAGAAAGCATGTCGTCCTCCTCCACTTCTCCGTCACCTGGCCCCAGGCCGGTGGCGCTGGTCACCGGCGCGGCGCGGCGCATCGGCCGCTGCATCACGCTGGACCTGGCGCGCCATGGCTGGGACGTGGCGCTGCATTGCCGGGGCGGTGCGACGTCGCTGGCCGATGCCCAAACCACCGCCGACGAGGCCAGCGCGCTGGGCGCCAACACCCGGGTGCTGGCCGCCGACCTGGCCGACGAGACAGCCTGCAACGCCCTGGTGCCCTCAGCCGTGGCCGCGCTGGGCCGGCTGGACGCGGTGGTCAACAACGCATCGCTGTTTGAGTACGACGATGTGGCCAGCTTCAGCGCCGACAGGATGAACCGCCACTGGCGCAGCAACACCGCGCCGGCCGTGCTGCTGGCGCGTGCACTGCATGCCCACTTGCTGCAGCGTGGTGGCAAAGGCTGCGTCGTCAACCTGCTGGACCAGAAGCTGGCCAACCCGAACCCCGATTACTTCTCGTACACGCTCAGCAAGGCCGCGCTGGCCGCCGCCACCGTGATGCTGGCGCAGGCGCTGGCACCGGCGCTGCGTATCAACGCGGTGTCGCCCGGTGTCACCTTGCTGTCCGGGACTATGAACGACGCCGAGTTCCAAACCGCACACCGGCTGACGCCGCTGCAACGCTCGTCCACCCCCGAAGACATCGCCCACGCGGTGCGCTTTTTGCTGGAATCTCCCGCAATCACCGGCCACACGCTGCTGGTGGACGGTGGCCAGCACCTGCTGGGCCAGCCGCGTGATGTGCTGTTTCTGGCCCAGCAAAAACTGGCCCTGCCCTGACTTCATTGAATAGAAGCAAGAACCCCCATGCAAAGCCTGCTCACCAACCCCAGCCTGATGGATTGCCGGCGGCTGTTTTTGCGCGATTACGAGGTGTGGATCAACATCGGCGTGCACGACTTCGAAAAAAAGGGCGAGCAGCGGGTCAAGATCAATGTCGATCTTTACGTGCCGTTGGCGCTGTCCACACCGACGCAGGACAAGCTTGCCGAGGTGCTGGACTACGACTTCATCCGCCGCTCGATAAGCGAGCGTGTGGCCAAGGGCCATATCCATTTGCAGGAAACCCTGGCCGACGATGTGCTGCGGCTGATGCTGGCCCACCCCAGCGTGCGCGCGGCCCGGGTGGCAACCGAAAAACCCGATGTCTACCCCGATTGCGACGCAGTTGGCTGCGAGGTGTTTGGCCTGAAGGAGGGGGCATGAACAACCTGAGTGACAGGCCGGCGCCGGTTGATCGCACCCACGACAGCCCTGACCCCCACGCCCGCAAGCTGGCCTTCGAGGCCAACAAACTCAGCAAGCGGCTGCACCGGCAAGTGGGCCAGGCCATCGTCGACTTCAACATGGTCGAACAAGGTGACAAGGTCATGGTCTGCCTGTCGGGCGGCAAGGACAGCTACGCAATGCTGGACATCCTGCTGGGCTTGCAACAGCGGGCACCTGTCAAATTCGAGCTGATTGCCGTCAACCTGGACCAGAAGCAGCCTGGCTTTCCGGCCGAGGTGCTGCCCAACTACCTGCGGGCGCGCGGTGTGCCGTTCCACATCGAGAACCAGGACACCTACAGCATCGTCACCAAGCTGGTGCCCCAGGGCAAGACGATGTGCAGCCTGTGCTCCAGGCTGCGGCGCGGCGTCCTGTACCGGGTGGCGGGTGAACTGGGCGCCACCAAGATCGCGTTGGGCCACCACCGCGACGACATCGTCGTGACGCTGCTGATGAACATGTTTTTCGGCAGCCGGCTCAAGGGCATGCCGGCCAAGCTGGTCAGCGACGACGGCCTGCACACGGTGATCCGGCCGCTGGCCTATGTGGCCGAGGCCGATCTGGTGATGTGGGCCGAGCACCGGCAGTTTCCGATCATCCCCTGCACCTTGTGTGGCAGCCAGGACAATCTGCAGCGGGTGCAGATCAAGAAGATGATCAATGAGTGGGAACGCCAGTACCCGGGCCGGGTCGAAAACATGGCGCGGGCGATGGGCAACATCACGCTGTCGCATTTGATGGACCGCAAACTGTTCCCGTTCACCACGCTGGCGCCCACCGGCCAGGCCGATCCGGCCGGCGACAAGGCTTTTGACGACGATGACGCGGGCTGCGCTGCCCCAGTGGTGGCAACAGCCGCAGCGCAAGTGATCCAGTGGGCGCGTGGTGATTGAATGCCGCGCCGGCCCTCACCGAAGCAGGAGCACATGATGAACAAGCGCCAAATTCTCATCAAGCTGGGCACCACCGCTGCCGGCGCGGCGCTGCTGGCCGGCTGCGCGGCACTGAACCAGTTTGCCGCCGACGTTTCAACGTATGGCGAGTGGCCGGCCGGCCGCAGCGTGGGCAGTTATGCGTTTGAGCGCCTGCCATCGCAACAAGCCCGTGCCGACGATGCCCAGGCGCTGGAAGACGCCGCCCGCCCGGCACTGGCCCAGGCCGGCTTCACGCCGGTGGCGGCCGGCGCCGAGCCCGATGTGCTGGTGCAGGTGGGCGCGCATGTCAACCGCGCCGAGCGCTCACCCTGGGACGATCCACTCTGGTGGGGCGGTGGTTTTGGCGGCTGGCGCCACGGGCCCTGGCGCGGGCCGTACTGGGGCGGATCGCTGCGCATCGAATCCCCGCGCTACGACCGGGAAGTGGCGGTGCTGATCCGCGACCGCAGCAGTGGCAAACCGCTGTTTGAGGCGCGCGCCAGCAGCGAGGGCTACCAGCGCCAGGCCTCGGCGGTGCTGCAACCGCTGTACGCAGCCGCGTTGGTGGATTTCCCGCGCAGCGGCGTCAATCCGCGCCGGGTGATGGTGCCGCTGGCGGCGCAGTAGTTTCAGTGCCCTTTGGGGCTGGCCGCACGCTTGTCATCCGCCGCGTCTTCGGCATCCGGGTCCATCGGCGCCGATGCCACCTTGGCCGGTTTGGGCGGCTCGGGCTTGATCACCGGCAGCACCGGCTCCAGCTTGTTTTCGCGCATGTACTCGCTCATCTCGCGCCAGCCGGCGTACATCGCGGCCTTGTCGGCCTTTTTGTTCAGCGTGTAGCAGTCTTCAATCGCCCGCCCGGCATGGCGGCAGGCGCCGCCAATGGCCTTGCTTTCGGCCTCCTTGCTGGCCTTCACCGCCGTGGGCGACTCGATGCCCAACTGGTCGCAGCCGGCCAGCAAGGCGCTCAGAATGGACAGCAAGGCAGGGGCAAGCAGGCGGCGCATACCCCAGATATCGGCCGGCGCCCGGCCTGACTTGAGGCGCCCTACCGCGCCGGCCGCCCCGCCGCCGCCATCGCCATCAGCGCGGCCACCCGCTCTTCGGTCGGCGGGTGGGTGGAAAACAAGCCACGCAGGCCACCGGCAGACAGCGGGTTCATGATCATCATCTGCGCCGTTTCGGGGTGGCGCTCGGCGGCCTGCAGCGGGATGCCCTTGGCATAGTGGTGGATCTTGTCCAGCGCCGAGGCCAGCGCCGCCGGATCGCCCGAGATCTCGGCACCACCCCGGTCGGCCTCAAATTCACGCGCCCGGCTGATCGACATCTGGATCAAGCTGGCTGCCAGCGGCGCCAGGATGGCCACCAGGATGCCCATGACCGGGTTGCCGGGCCGGCCCTCGCTGTCGCGACCACCAAACATCATGCCAAAGTTGGCCAGCATGCCGATGGCGCCAGCCATCGTTGCGCTGATCGTGGAAATCAGGATGTCGCGGTGCTTGACATGCGCCAGCTCGTGCGCCATCACGCCGCGCAACTCTCGGGCGCTGAGCGCACGCACGATGCCGGTGGTGGCGGCCACCGCCGCATGCTCGGGGTTGCGGCCGGTGGCAAACGCGTTGGGCGCGTCTTCGTCGATCAAGTACACCTTGGGCATGGGGATGCCGGCGTTTTGAGCCAGCTCGCGCACCATGGCAACAAACTGCGGTGCCGTGCTGTCATCCACCTCGCGCGCGCTGTACATCTTCAGCACGATCTTGTCGCTGAACCAGTAGCTGAAAAAGTTCATGCCCAGCGCCACCACCAGCGCCAGCATCATGCCCGCCTGGCCACCCATCCAGCGGCCGATCAGCATGAACAGGGCGGTGATGGCGGCCATCAGGATGGCCGTCTTCATCAGGTTGAACATGGTGGGGGATCCTCGGGTTTTGCTCGGGATGAGCAGCCCGGTAGATGCGGGTAGCAGGGCTTAGTTCAAGCGCCGGCCCAGCAGGCCGGGCCGGGCTTGCAAAAACGCCGAGGCGTCGATGCGCCGGCCGCCCGGGCGTTGCAGTTGCAGCAGATCCAGCGCAGCGTCGCCGCAGGCCACGGTCAGTTGGCCGGCTTGCGCCACCAGCACCTCGCCGGGCTGGCCCGCCATGCCCGGCCGCAGCCGCGCACGCCAGAGCTTCAGCGTCTCGCCGTCCAGCACAAAACTGGCGCCGGGAAACGGATCAAAGGCGCGCAAGCGGCGCTCGATCACCGCCGCCGGCTGGGTCCAATGGATCGCCGCTTCGGCCTTGTCGATCTTGTGCGCGTAACTCACGCCTTCGGCCGGCTGCGGCGTGCGCACCAGATGCGGCGCTGCCAGGCCTTGCACCACCAGCGCGCCACCCAGCGTGGCCAGCCGGTCATGCAGCGTGGCGGTGCTGTCATCGGCATGGATTGCCTCGTGCGCCACCAGCAGCATGTCGCCGGTGTCCAGGCCGGCGTCCATCTGCATCAGCGTGATGCCGGTGTGGGCATCACCGGCCTCGATCGCCCGGTGGATCGGCGCCGCGCCGCGCCAGCGCGGCAACACCGAGGCGTGGATGTTCAGGCAGCCACGCGGCGGCAGATCCAGCACCCACTGCGGCAGGATCAGCCCGTAAGCGGCCACCACCATCACATCGGCCTGCGCCGCCCGCAGCGCGGCTTGCGCGGCCAACGCATCGTCGGGGTATTTGCCGTCCAGCCGCAGGCTGCGCGGCTGCGCCACCGGCAGGCCGTGTTGCAAAGCCAGCGCTTTGACCGGTGACGGCAGCAGCTTCAAACCCCGGCCGGCCGGGCGGTCGGGCTGGCTCAGCACCAGCGCCACTTGGTGGCCGGCGGCCAGCAGCGCGGCCAGCGCGGTGGCGGCAAACTGCGGCGTGCCGGCAAAAACGATGCGCATCGTGGCTTGAGTCGACCGATCAGGCCCGGCCCCGGCCCAGCTCGTCGCGCGCTTTTTTAAGCATCTTGGTCTTGATGCGCTCGCGCTTCAGCGGGCTCAGGTATTCGACAAACACCTTGCCCAGCAAGTGGTCCATCTCGTGCTGCACACACACCGCCGCCAGGCCCTCGGCCTCGAATTCAAACGGCAAACCATCGCGTCCCAGCGCCCGCACCCGAACCCAGGCAAAGCGCTCCACCTCGTCGTAAATCGTCGGCACCGACAAACAGCCCTCGTCGCTGCGCTGGCGCTCGTCGCTGTGCGCAATGATCTCGGGGTTGATCAACACCCGGGGCTGGTCGCGGGTGTCCGAGGTGTCCATCACCAGCAAGCGCTGGTGCACATCCACCTGGGTGGCGGCCAGGCCCACGCCGTCGGCTTCGTACATGGTTTGCAGCATGTCATCGGCAAGCTGGCGGATGCGGCCATCCACCTGGGCCACCGGCTTGGCCACGGTGTGCAAGCGGGGATCGGGGTAGCGAAGAATGCTCAGCAAGGCCATGGACGTGAAGCGCCGAAAAGCAGCCGGTCCAGACCGGCTGACAGGGAGTGAACGTGGAAATGCTACAACGCCGACCACAACGCAGGCCACAACGCGCTTTTCGTTGCGATATCAAGGGTTTACCGGCAGAATCTGCAGCGCAGCATGAACAAAAGCCAGCACCTCCAGCCTGGCCCGCTGCAGGTGTTGCAAGCCCAGTCCACCAGGGCTGGATTGTGGCACCGGCCCACCCGGAGATTGCACATGAGTTCAAGCCAGCCCCGCCTGACGCGCCCCGCCAACGGCCGGGCCTTGTTGGCGGGCGCATTGACGGCGCTGTTCACGCTGGCGCAGCCCGTTTGGGTTTGGGCCAATGAGCCTGTCACCCCCGCGCAGCGCGCCGCCGCGCAGCAAGTGGCACAGATGGGCGTGCCACTGTCGGCACTGGCGCCCAATGCGCCGGCCTCGCACACGGTGCAGCGTGGCGATACGCTGTGGGACATCTCCAGCCTGTTCCTCACCAACGCCTGGCGCTGGCCCGAGCTGTGGGGCATGAACCTGCAAGACATCCGCAACCCGCATTTGATCTACCCCGGCCAGGTGCTGGTGCTGGTGCGCGATGGCGACCGCGCCCGGCTGCGGCTGGCGCAAGGGGTGGACGGTGGTGGCCAGATGCCCACCAACACCATCAAGCTGTCGCCGCGTGTGCGCAGCCAGGTGCTGGACAACGGCGCAATCGCGTCGATCCCGCTGCAGCTCATCGCCCCGTTCCTGAACGAGGCCACGGTGCTGAACCAGGACGAGCTGGCCGCCGCGCCGCGCATCGTTGCCACGCAAGAGGGCCGGGTGATGATCTCGCGCGGCGAGACTGCTTATGTGCGCGGTGATTTGCGCGGCGCCCGCAACTTCAGCCTGTTCCGCGAAAGCAAGCCGCTGAAAGACCCCGCGAGCGGCGAGGTCCTGGGCTACGAGGCGGGTTATGTCGGCACGGCCGAGTTTGTGCGTGCCGAAGGCAGCGCACCCAACCCGGCGCCCAGCGGCCGGCTGAGCCAGGTCTTCAACAACCTGTTTGGCGGCACGGCGGACAGCACATTGCCGGTGCCGGCGTCGTTTGTGATGACCAGCGCGCGCCAGGAGGCCGGTGTCGGTGACCGGCTGGCACCGGTGCCGCCGCGTGATTTCAGCGCCTACATGCCGCATCCACCGGCCGGCGAGGTTGCGGGCCAGGTGGTGTCGATCTACGGCGAGGCACTGACCGCCGGCCAGAACCAGATCGTCGCGCTGAACCGGGGTTTGCGCGACGGCATGGAGCGTGGCCATGTGCTGGCGCTGTGGCGCGCCGGCGCGCCGGCCACCGACCGCACCGGCGCCTAGGCCCAGGCGATCCAGTTGCCCGATGAGCGCAGCGGTTTGCTGTTTGTATTCCGGGTGTTCGACCGGGTGTCGTACGC
>JANOBL010000220.1:0-1687 GCA_031411635.1 Betaproteobacteria bacterium | reverse complement strand
CACACGGCGGCGGCGAGTTGGCCCGCGGCGAGTTCATGCGCTACTTTGCCGAAGCAGCGTGGTACCCCACCGCGCTGTTGTCCAGCCAGGGCGTGCGGTGGCAGGCGGTGGACGACACTTCGTCCAAAGCCACCATCGTTGATGGCCCGATCACGTTGACCTTGCTGTTCACGTTCAACGAAGCCGGCTTGATCGTCTCGGTACGCGCCGAGTCGCGGGGCGCCGGGGTGGGCAAGGACATGGTCATGCTGCCCTGGGACTGCGCCTTGTCCGACTACCAGCCGCAAGACGGCATGCTGCTTCCGATGACGGGTGAGGCCGCCTGGATGCGGCCTGGCGGGCGCAAGCCGTACTTCGTCGGGCACGTCAAGAAGGCGAGCTACGAGTTCTTGCCGTGATGCTCGCCGTGCGTCGCGGCGGCCGGCCCCTGGTGGCCCTGGCCCTGGCGCTTGTCGGCGTGGCCGTCGTGACCGGATTGCTCTTCAGCCGCGACATGCAGCGGGCCCACGCCCATGCCGCGCAGGGCAGCACGCTGATCGCAACGCGTTGCGGTCCGATCGAGTACCAGGAGGCCGGAAAGGGCATTCCCTTGCTGGCCGTACACGGCAGCGGCGGCGGGCACGACCAGGGCATGGCGTTCGCGGGCGCTCTGGCGACACAAGGCATCCGGGTGATCGCTATGTCGCGTTTCGGCTACCTGCGTACGCCGATGCCTGCCGACGCCTCAGCGGCTGCGCAGGCCGACGCACATGTGTGCCTGCTTGACGCGCTGGGCATCCGCCAGGCCGCCATCATGGGTGGTTCTGCCGGCGCACCCTCTGCGCTGCAGATGGCCATTCGCCACCCCGAACGCACCAGCGCTCTGGTGCTGCTGGTGCCACTGACCTACAAGCCCCCCACGCAGACCGACTCGGCGCCACCGATGCCAGCCTGGGTCGAGAACACGATGATGCGGTTGATCGGTTCCGACTTCCTGTTCTGGGCCGCTCTTCACGTCGCGCGCGATCAGGTCATCAAGGTCGTGCTGGCGACGCCACCCGGGTTGTTGACCACGGCCAGCCCGCGGGAGCGGGCGCGGGTGAACGCGATGCTCGACCACATCCTGCCTGTGTCCGCCCGTGCCGCAGGCTTGATCAGCGACACGGCAGCGAGTAAACAGCTGACACCATCACCGCTGCAGTCCATCCGCCTGCCGACGCATGTCATCAGCGCCCGCGACGACCGCTACGGCACCTATGCCAGCGCGAAGTACACCGCCAGCCTGATTGCCGGAGCCAGGTTCATCGGCTTTGATCAAGGCGGGCACACCTGGGTCGGGCACGACGACGAAGTGATGGCCGAGCTCGTCAAGTTGATCAACCCGCCCGTTCGACCATGAGCTTGAAGCCTTGGCTGCGTCGCCATCCGCTGCTGGCTTACTGCGCTGCGGTCTATGGCATCAGTTGGGGCGGCATCCTGGTCGTTGCCGGTGCCCATGGTTTCGATCTGGTTCATCTGCGGGCGGCGGACACTGCCCTCACTTTCGTGGCGATGTTGCTCGGGCCGAGCGTCGGTGGGCTGGCCATGACCTCGGCGGTCGACGGCCAGGCGGGGCTGCGACGGTTGAGATTGAGTTTGATGCGGTGGCGGGTCGGGTTGCGCTGGTACGCGGTGGCACTGCTGACGATGCCCTTGTTGCTGCTCATCG
>JANOBL010000219.1:0-4808 GCA_031411635.1 Betaproteobacteria bacterium | reverse complement strand
CCGTGGGCGTCTGACAAAAACGCCTCGCTGCGGCTGCTGGTCCACTTGATCGGGCGGCGCAGCAGCTTGCTGGCGAAGACGATGGCCGTCTCTTCGCCGTACAAGAAGATCTTGCTGCCGAAACCACCGCCCACATCGGGCGCCACCACACGCATCTTGTGCTCGGGGATGCCCAGCACAAAGGCGCACATCAGCAGCCGCTCCACATGCGGGTTCTGGTTGCTGACATACAGCGTGTAGTTGTCGGCATTGCTGTCGTAAAACGCATTCGCCGCGCGTGGCTCCATCGCATTCGGGATCAGCCGGTTGTTGCGGAAGTGCAGTGTTGTGACATGCGCGGCAGCGGCAATCGCCGCGTCGGTGCCGGCGGCGTCGCCGATGCCCCAGCGGTAGCACTCGTTGCTGGGTGCTTCGTCGTGCACGCTGCTGCCGGCGCCCAGGGCCTTGGCGGTGTCCACCACCGGTGCCAGCTCGTCGTAATCGACGGCGATCAGTTCGGCGGCGGCCTTGGCTTGGGCGTAGGTCTCGGCCACCACCAAGGCCACCCTGTCGCCCACATAACGCACCTTGCCGTCGGCCAGCACCGGGTGCTTGGGCTCCTTCATCGGCGTGCCGTCCAGGTTGTTGATCAACCAGCCGCAGGGCAGGCCACCCACGGCCTTGAAATGCTCACCGGTGAAGATGCCCAGCACACCGGGCGCGGCGGCAGCAGCGGCGGTGTCCAGGCTTTTGATGCGGGCATGGGCATAGGGTGAGCGCAGAAAGTGCGCATAGGTCTGCTGCGGCAGCGTGATGTCGTCGGTGTACTGGCCCTTGCCGGTGAGAAAACGGCCGTCCTCACGGCGCTCTACCGATTGGCCGATGAAACCTTGGCGTGCGTTCATGGTGCTGTGCTCCGGTTCAGGCCGTCATGCCGGCAGCACCAAGCTGCACGGCCTTGACGATGTTGTGGTAACCGGTGCAGCGGCAGATATTGCCTTCCAGCGCCTCGCGCACCTGTGCCTCGTTGTGACACCCGTGGTGCGTCACCAGGTCTACCGCGCTCATCACCATGCCCGGTGTGCAAAAGCCGCACTGCAGGCCGTGGCAGGTCTTGAAAGCGGCCTGCATCGGGTGCAGCGTGCCGTCGGCCGCGGCCAGGCCTTCGATGGTGGTCACGGCGGTGCCAGCGGCCTGCACTGCCAGCAGGCTGCAACTCTTGGTGGCGCGGCCGTTGATGTGCACGGTGCAGGCGCCGCACTGGCTGGTGTCGCAGCCCACGTGGGTGCCGGTCAGGCGCAAGGTGTCGCGGATGAAATCAACCAGAAGCTGCTGCGGCTCGGTCTGCCGGGTGATGGCCTGGCCATTGACGGTGAGCGTGATAGTCATGCCCATGCGGGTGTCTCCTTGGGGTGGTTTCGGGGCCGGCCGGGCCAGCGCCTGGTGGCAACGGGGCCGATGCTAGGCACATCATCCTCCTTGCGCATCGAAACGCTAACCCCTATGAAACCTTGCGCATATGTGGCTGGCACAGGCGTCGTATGCTGCGGCGCAAATAAGGGTTGATGCGTAGTCGAAAGCCAGCGCCAGACCGGTTACTTTCAGCCCCTCACTGCTTCATCAAGCCCTACCGCCATGGACAACGTCGATCTCAATGTGCTGCGCCAGATCACCCAATGGCAGGCTGCTGGCCACCGCGTGGTGCTGGGCACCATCACCCGCACCTGGGGATCGGCGCCGCGCCCACCCGGCTCGGCGGTGGCGGTGCGCGACGACGGCCTGGTGGCCGGCAGTGTTTCAGGCGGCTGCATTGAGGACGATTTGATCGACAAGGCACGCGAAGGCGTGCTGGCCGCAGGCAAGCCGCAAGTGGTGCGCTACGGCATCGATGCCGACGCCGCGCACCGCTTTGGCCTGCCCTGCGGTGGGCTGATCGAGCTGGTGCTGGAGCCGGTGCTGCCACGCACCCAACTGGACGAGTTGCTGGCCCGGCTGAACAAGGGCGAGCGGGTGCGCCGGGTGCTGACGATTGCCACCGGCGAGGTCGCACTGCAACCGGCCACCGACACCGATGAACTGAGCTTGAGCGACACCCAGCTCACCACCCACCACGGCCCGCATTGGCGCTTGCTGCTGATAGGCGCCGGCCAGATGACACAGTACCTGGCGCAGATGGCCACCGCGCTGGGCTACCAGGTGCTGGTCTGCGATCCACGCGAGGAATACGCCACCGGCTTCGAGGTGCCCGGCGCCACCTTGCTGCGCACCATGCCCGACGACACGGTGGTCGCGCTCAAACCCGACGGCCACACCGCAATCATCGCGCTGACCCACGACCCCAAGCTGGACGATCTGGCGCTGATGGAGGCGCTGAGCAGCCCGGCGTTTTACATCGGCGCGATAGGCTCACGCGTGAACCAGGCCAAGCGCAAAGAGCGGCTGAAAGAGCATTTCGGCCTGACCGATGCGCAGCTTGCCCGTTTGCACGGCCCGGTGGGGCTGAAAAACGGTGCCCGCACACCGCCGGAGATTGCGGTCAGCATCCTGGCCGAGCTGACCGCCGTGCGTTATGGCTACCGGGTGCCGGAGCCGGTGATGGTGAAGGCGCAAGCGGCGGTGGAGGCGGGCTGTGTGACTTGAGTGGGCTCGCACCGGGTGCGGCCGGTTGCGCAGCCAGCCCAAGCCGCCCGGCCGCTGATGGCATCAGCCCAGCAGCGGATTGACGATGCTCAGCCGCCCGTCGATCAAGCGCCCATGCTGCATGTCTTCGCTGTACAGCGTGTCGCAGCGCGCATCCAGTGCGGCGGCCACGATCAAGCTGTCCCAGAAGCTGAAGAAGGCGCCCAGGCGCAACTGGGAGGCTTGCAGGTGTTGCTGAAGGTTGGACTGCAGCACCTCGCAACTCAGGTACAAGTCTGAAATCAACTGCTGCAGCCGTTTTTCTGTCAGCGAGGACTTCTTCAGCAGGTTGCGGCTGACCTCACGAATGACTTGGGAGTTGATGACGGGGCGCGTCAGCAGACCAACAAACTGGCTGGCCAGGTGGCACCAGTCGTCTGCTTTGTCGTCATCCACTTGCACCAGCGCATACAGCCAAATGTTGGAGTCAACAAACTCACGTGCGGGCATTGGCTTCTTCCCGACTCAAAGGCGTGAAGCCAGGCACGCGCAACGGCTGGTCCAGCCACGCGGCCATCGAGGACCCTGCCAGGGTGGGTGGCTGCTCGCCGGCCTGCAGCGCAGCGTCTTGCCGGCTGGCCAGGAATTCGACGAAGTCGAACACCTCGGCCTGCTTCGCTGCGGGCAGGGTTTGCAGGCGCTGGATCAAGTCGGCGTAGCTCATGATGACCTCCGTAAGGCAGGGTGGATTGGATGGGCTGATTGTCGGTAAACAGGCAGCCTGCCGTCCAGCCCACAATCATCGGTGACGCGCTAGCTGCAGCGGCGTCCGTGAGAGGTGTCTCACGCAAGCGCCCGGTGGCCAGGCAGGCAGCATGCGCAGCGTTTCGCATGCCAGACCTTGGTGATGGCGTCATCCACCGGCCGAGCTAGGCGCCTGGCGAATGCAGCAAGACCCCTGCGGCAGAATATTTGGCGGCCAGGCCGATCCAGGCCAGCCCCAAACTTTCTACACGACAGGCCAACCCCATGACCAGACTGTTCCTGACCTTGACCGTTGCCGCGCTCGGCACGGGTTGCGCATCGGTGATCAACGACGTGACCCATCCGATGAAGGTGGAGACCAAGACCGCTTCGGGTGAAATGGTGCCCGCCGCCGACTGCAAACTCACCAACGACTACGGTGTTTTCCAGGTGAAATCGGGCGAGACCGTGCAGGTGCGGCGCTCCAGCAAGGATCTGGCACTGGTGTGCCAGCACCCCAGCAACCCCGATGCGCAGGCCACAGCGATCTCGCGCGCCAATGGCGGCATGTTTGGCAACATCCTGCTGGGCGGTGGTGTGGGCGCGATCATCGATCACAACAAGGGCACGGCATACAGCTATCCGGTCTGGGTGCAGCTCGTGTTTGGCCAGACCCTGGTGTTTGACCGGCGAGACGAAAAAGAGGGCCAGCCCTCGGTGGGCAGCGCGCCTGTGGCAGCCAAGTAGGCCGGCCCAAGATGCCCACCCCTCCGTCACACGACCTGCCACACCCGGTACCCGACGCCCACGGCAGCAACCTGTACAGCGCCGATGCCGAGTTGCAGGCGCTGCTGCCGCTGTACCTGCCGGCGGACCTGTTGGCCCATCTGCGGCCGCATCTGACGAAGCTGGGCGGCTTGGCCGGGGGGGTGCTCGACACGCTGGCGCTCACCGCCGACAAAAACCCGCCCACGCTGCAGCACCGCAGCCGCAGCGGGCTGGATGTGCAGCGCATCATCAAGCACCCGGCCTACATCGAGCTGGAAAAAGTGGCCTTCAGCCAGTACGGCCTGGCCGCGATGTCGCACCGCGCCGGGGTGCTGGGCTGGCCTCAACCGATGCCACCGGCCGCCAAGTACGCGCTGACCTATCTGTTTGTGCAGGCCGAGTTTGGGTTGTGCTGCCCCTTGTCGATGACCGACTCACTGGCCCGCACGCTGCGCAAGTTTGGTGATCCGGAACTGGTGGCGCGCCACCTGCCGGGCCTGACGACACAGGACTTCGACGCGCTGCAGCAGGGTGCGATGTTCATGACCGAGCAGGCCGCCGGCTCCGACGTGGCGGCCACCACCACCCGCGCCGTGCCCGACGCGTCAGACCCACGGGCCTACCGCCTGCACGGCGACAAATGGTTCTGCTCCAACCCCGATGCCGCGCTGGCGATGGTGTTGGCCCGCATCGACGGT
>JANOBL010000218.1:0-3703 GCA_031411635.1 Betaproteobacteria bacterium | reverse complement strand
CATGGCGTCCAGCTCGTCGATGAACACGATCGCCGGCGCCCGCAGCCGCGCCTGTTCGAACAGGTCGCGCACCCGGGCCGCGCCGACGCCGACGAACATCTCGACAAAGTCAGAGCCCGAGATCGAGAAAAATGGCACCTTGGCTTCACCGGCGATGGCTTTGGCCAGCAGGGTCTTGCCGGTTCCGGGTGGGCCGACCAACAACACACCACGCGGAATACGGCCACCGAGTTTCTGGAACTTCTGCGGGTCTTTCAGGAAATCGACCAGTTCTTTCACTTCCTCTTTGGCCTCGTCACAACCGGCCACATCGGCAAAAGTGGTGGAGTTGTTGGCCTCGTCGAGCATGCGCGCCTTGCTCTTGCCAAAGCTGAACGCTCCACCCTTGCCACCGCCCTGCATCTGGCGCATGAAATACACCCAGACGCCGATCAGCAGCAGCATCGGCCCCCAGCTCACCAACAGGCTGACCAGCAACGACGGCTCTTCACGCGGCTTGACATCGAACTTGACGCCGTTGTTGATCAGGTCGCCGACCAAGCCCCGGTCCAGGTAGGTGGCGGTGGAGCGGATGCGCTTGTCGTCGTTGGTGATCGCCAGGATCTCGGTGCCGCCATTGCCCTCTTGCAGCGTGACGATCTTGATGCGCTTGGCGCGCACCTCTTCGAGAAAATCGGAATACCCGATCATCGAGCCCGAAGAAACCCCGCGGTCGAACTGCTTGAACACGGTGAACAGCACCAGCGCTATCACCAGCCAAACAGCGACCTTCGAGAACCATTGATTGTTCACCGCGGCTCCTTAAGCCTAAAACCAAAAACCTGCCAAACCAGACTGTCACTGCCAGATTGCAGTAAACCCATAGCATCCACCACCTTGAAGCAGATGGGGCCAATTCTAAACGAGTCAAGTCCCTGAAGACGGGGCCGAGGCCGGTGGTAACAAGGGTGAATTCACGCTGAATTCAAGCCAATGCACCGGTGGCGGGCCGGCGGTGAACCCGAAGTTCAAGGCCCTTTCAGACCAATGCCGACCAGAAAGGTTTCAGCCGATTTGTCGCGCGAGGCCTTGGGCTTGATCGCCTTGACCACCCGGAACAAGGCCTTGAACCGCTCGACCAACTGGTTGTAGCCAGCGCCGTGAAACACCTTGGCCACCAGTGCACCACTGGGTTTGAGGTGGCTTTGGCCAAAGTCCAGCGCCAACTCGATCAGGTGCTCGGTGCGCGCGGCGTCGGTGGACTCGATGCCCGACAGGTTGGGCGCCAGGTCCGACACCACCAGGTCCACTGCGCGGCCGGCCACCAGATCGTGCAACTGCGCCAGCACCGCGTCCTCGCGGAAATCGCCCTGGATGAACTGCACCCCCTCGATCGCCTCCATCGGCAAGATGTCCAGCGCGATGATGGTGCCCAGCAACTCGCCCACCGCCGCGCCGCCAATGCCAGCCGATTTGGGTGCAAACCGGCGCCGCAGGTACTGGCTCCACGCGCCCGGGGCCGAGCCCAGATCCACCACCACCTGGCCCGGCCGCACCAGGCCCAGCGCTTCGTCGATCTCTTTGAGCTTGTAGGCCGCACGGGCCCGGTAGCCCTCACGCCGGGCCAGCTTGACATAGGTGTCGTTGACATGGTCGTGCAGCCAAGCCTTGTTGATCTTTTTGCTTTTGGAGTCGATTTTCATGGGCCAGGGATAATAGAACGATGCCTGCACTCCACCTCACCCCCGCACAACGCAAAGAAAAACGCGGCGAAGCCCATCATCTGGACCCGGTTGTGATGATCGGTGACCAGGGCCTGACCGATGCCATCGTCAAGGAAGTGGACCTGGGCTTGAAGTCCCACGGCCTGATCAAGGTGCGGATGTTTTCCGACTCTCGCCCCGACCGGGACGCCGCGCTGGCAAGCCTGGCCGACAAGCTGGGCGCGGCACCGGTGCAGCACATCGGCAAACTGCTGGTGCTGTGGCGGCCGATGCCCGAGAAGGCCAAGGCCGAGCGCGAAGGCGTGTTGGCGGGCCCGCGTGTGGTCAAGATCCTGAAGTTCTCGAAAAGCGGCAACCACCGGGCGCAGATCAAGAAGATCACGGTGTTTGGCAACCAGCGGGTCACCGCCGGTGGTGAGATCAAGCGGGCCCGGGTGCGGGTGACCAGCGTCAAGAAAAAGGGCCAGGATTGAGTCCACGCAGACTACGCCAGAAGGCGTTGTCTGGCCCGCGCTGCGTAGCGTGGATGCTCAAACGTAGCGCACTTCAACAATCTCGTAGCGCTTGACGCCGCCCGGCGCCATCACCTCGGCCACATCGCCGGCCTCTTTGCCAATCATCGAACGCGCAATCGGTGAGCTGATCGAGATCAAGCCCTTTTTTAGATCCGCTTCGTCGTCGCCAACGATCTGGTAAGTCACTTCCTGGCCGCTGGATTCTTCCTCCAGATCGACCGTGGCGCCAAACACCACCCGGCCACCGGCATCAAGTGTGGCTGGGTCGATCACCTGGGCGGCAGCCAGCTTGCTGTCGATCTCCAGGATGCGGCCTTCGATGAAGCCTTGTTTGTCCTTGGCCGCTTCGTACTCGGCGTTTTCGGACAGATCGCCCTGGGCACGCGCTTCCGAGATCGCACGGATCACCGCATGGCGCTCGACGGTCTTGAGCCGGTGCAACTCTTCCTTGAGTTTTTCGGCACCACGTTTGGTGACGGGGATGGTGGCCATCGGGGCCTCCTGGGGGCAGTGCGACCTGGGCAAGACGCGAAAAAAACAAATCCGCCGCACTGCGCACCCACGGTGGTGGGCGCAAAGGCGGCGGAACGTGAACAGCAAGCCGGAGTTTAGTGCAACTCGGCGTGCAATTCCTGCAGGCTGTAGACGTGCAGGCCTTGTTGGTGCTTCATCGCCTCGGTGGCGGCCTCGCAGCCGGCCATCGTGGTGTAGTAGGTCACGCGGTTGGCCAGCGCTGCGGTGCGGATGTAGCGCGAATCGGCAATCGCGGTTCGGGTTTCGTCCACCGTGGTGAACACCAACTGGATCTCGCCGCCCTTGACCATGTCGGCGATGTGCGGCCGGCCGTCCTTGACTTTGTTGACAGTTTTCACCGGGATGCCGGCGGCGGTTATCGCCAGCGCCGTGCCCTTGGTGGCAACCACCGCAAAGCCCAGCGCCACCAAGTCCCGCGCCACGCCCACCGCACGCGCCTTGTCACCGTTTTTCACGGTGATCACCACGGTACCCTGGGTGGGCAGGCGCGATCCTGCGCCAAGCTGGCTTTTCAGCATCGCCTCGCCAAAGGTCTTGCCCACGCCCATCACCTCGCCGGTGGAACGCATCTCGGGGCCCAGGATCGGATCGACACCGGGGAATTTGTTGAACGGGAACACCGCTTCCTTGATGCTGAAGTACGGCGGGATCACCTCGTGCGGTGGCTCGCCGTTGCGGCTTTTCTGGTCCACCAGCTTCTGCCCGACCATGCAGCGCGCGGCGATCTTGGCGAGCTGCTGGCCGGTGGCCTTTGACACATACGGCACGGTGCGCGAAGCACGCGGGTTGACCTCCAGCACGTAGACCACGGCGTTTTCGCCATCGCCGGCCACGCTGCCCTGGATTGCAAACTGCACATTCATCAGGCCCACCACCTTCAGCGCCAGCGCCATCTGCGTGGTCTGGCGGCGCAATTCGTCTTGCAGCTTCTTGGGCAGGGTGTAGGGCGGC
>JANOBL010000217.1:0-6569 GCA_031411635.1 Betaproteobacteria bacterium | reverse complement strand
ATGCCAGTCGCGCCATCACGCATGCTGGCGCATGCTGCTCGAATCGCTCAACAACGGCCTGCCACACTTTCGATCTCCCGATTCATCAATCGAATCAAAAGCGTACAGCAGATTCCTCAACAAGACCTTGAAAGGGGTGGGGCTCAGAGCGAGCAAATCCGTGACTGTGGTTGATCCGCCGACGATAAGCCGGATCGAGCCGAATCGTATAACCGCGTCAACTCAGAACGTGGTCCTGACTATCACGGGAACGAATCTCACGGGCCGAGAAAAGGTGAGCTGGACATCACCGGGCGGCAGCGCTGCAACAGACGAAGGGCAAACCCGAAAGGGCAGCGCGCAGGAGGTGTCGGTCACGATTGCCAACGCCGGTCCCGCCGGTGCGGCCACCTTGACACTGACCAACGAGTTGGGCGCAATGGTGAGCTGTTCCGTGGACGTGAACGCTGCGCCCACGATAAGTCGGGTCGACCCGAATCGTATAACTGCCTCGGCCCAGAACGTTGTTCTGACGATCACGGGGACGAATCTCACCGGCGGAGAAAAGGTGAGCTGGACATCAGCGGGCGGCGGCGCCGCAACAGACGAAGGGCAGACCAAAATGGGCGTCGGCGAGCAGGAGGCGTCGGTCACGATTGCCAACGCCGGTCCCGCCGGTGCAGCCAGCTTGACACTGACCAACGAGCTGGGCGCTGTGGCGAGCAGCAGCGTTAACGTGCAGTAGCTGCGGCTGCACGCCATCGTGCAAGTGCGGCGGGGCGGCGAATGCTTTGTTGCGGTGGGGTCATTCGTGATCGCAGCCGCAAGATGCAAGCGGTCGACGGAGCCGGCTCAAGCCCGGCTCGTGACAATGCGTGTTCAGTTGCGGTTGCCGGCGCGCAAGCCAACCAAGGACACGTCGCGACGTGCCGTGACACTCTCACCGCACGCCGAGCTTGAACGCAATCATCGCCCGCAGCTTGTTCGGCAGCACCGGCTTGATCAGCAGGTGGTAGTCGTGGGTCACGGCCTCGTCCTCGTGGCCGCCGAGGGTGCTGCCGGTGATGATGATCGCCGGCAGGTGCCGCTCCGGCCAGTGCGCGCGCATCGCGACCAGCGCCTCGATGCCGGTGCGGGCCTGCGGCAGGCGGTAGTCGACGAGCAGCAGATCGGGTGCATCGGCCGCGCCGCCGACGAGCCAGGCCAGCACCACATCGACGGTGTCGAAAGCGACGACGGTCGCGCCCCAGGCCTGCAGCAGCACGACGAGGTCGTCGCGCACCGCCGCCTCGTCTTCGACGACGAGGATCTGGCGTCCCTCCAGCGTCAACCCGATCGGCAGCCGGATGCCGCCCGATGAAGTCCCGGCCTCGATCGAGCGCGTCGCCTTGCCCGGCGCGAGCTCGATCGAGAGCACCGTGCCTTGACCGACGCGCGAGCGCGCCGCGATCAACGCTTCCATCAGCGCGGCCAACCGCTGCACGATCGCGAGGCCGAGCCCGAGACTGGGTGTAGGCGGATAGCAAGAAGATCGGCGAGCCGACCAGCGCGGCGAGATCGTGTGCGACTGCTTTGGAGAATACGCACCTTCGAGCAGCCGTCGACCTATGTCGGCTGTACTTTGAGACCGGTCGTTGGTGTGACGAACTTCTGGCCGATCGAATGACAGCTGTTGGCCGAGACTTCCACTTCGCAGTCAACGCGGACAGCTGCCGTTCGATCTGGCGCGGGCTGATTCAGCCTGCGCGCCGGATCACGAGTTCCGACCAGCCGCTGCGTGCGTCGGGTTCGCGCGAAAAGTCCCACCCAGGCAGCAACGCCAGCAGGACCTCGGCGGTCGTGCGCACGATGCATCCGTAGGCCACGTGGCCGCCGACCACGCGACCGCTGGCATCTGCGACGCTCAGGTGGAGATGGGACCCCGACAGAGCGATGGTCCCCGACAACGTGAGCAGTTCGAGGTCGTCATCGAGGTCCATCGTGCTTGCGGCGCCCGCCAGCCGTACCCGGGCCGGCCGCAGGCTGCCGATGCCGGCGAGCACGAAGGCTGCTGTCAGACCCTGCGTCGCGACATGGCCTTCGAGGGCACGACGCAGATCGTCGCCCGGCAGCAGTCGCACCGGGTGCGGTAGCAATCGCAATTGGTTATCGTCCGATTGAGGCATGGCACTCATGATGCACCACCAACCGTGAGCGTCGCGAGTGCAATAGGCTTCGACGCGTCAGGTCGATTCGGTGCGTCCACGCTGCCGTGTCGCGAAGGCGCGTGTGCGGGCGAGCGCGGCGCTGCTGCCTCTGCTGGGTGGCGAGGCAGCCGCCGTGCAGTTGATCGAAGCGATCGACGATGCAGGGCGGTTCTGGCCGTAAGGTCTGGCACTGAAATCAAAGGCGCCGCCGCACACCGAGTTCGAGGTCCAGGCCCCGCCAAGTGGCCAATGGCGAGACATCGGCGTTGTGGAGGCGCTGCATGCGTCCGGCCGCGCCATGAAGGTGGCGAGGAGGCCTATTGCATCGAAGGCAAGTGGCGCTGCCCACCGCAGGCCCTGCGAATCATCGCGCAGCGTCGCAGGACCCGTGCTGAGTCGCGGCATGCACCCTCGGCTCGCCCGGATGCAATCGGTCGCCGTGCCAGCTTGTGGCCGGCAGTGGCGTACGAGGCCGCGCCAGGAAGCTGACGTCGGATTTGTGGGCCCCGCCGGCCAAGGTCCGCTGATTCCCGACTGGCCGAAGGGGTGCAGGCGGCGCCTGCCCGCCATCGCTTCAACCAGCGTAAGGTACGGTAGCGCGTGGCGCCCTGCCGTGGCCTTGTCACTTCACAGGAGGTTTTGATGAGCAAATACAACATCGCGGTCGTCGTCGGCAGCCTTCGTTGCGACTCGTTCAACCGCAAGTTGGCGACCGGGGTGGCGAAGCTCGCCCCATCCGACTTCTTGTTCAAGCAGCTCGAGATCGGCGACCTGCCGCTCTACAACCAGGATGACGACGGGAACCAGGCCGAGCCCGTCCGGCGGCTGAAGGCTGAGATTGCCGCCGCGCGAGGCCTGCTGTTCGTCACTGCCGAATACAACCGTTCGATCCCCGGCGTGCTCAAGAACGCGATCGACCATGCCTCGCGTCCGTATGGCCAAAGCGCCTGGGCGGGCAAACCTGCGGGCGTGCTGGGCGCTTCGGTGGGCGCCATCGGCACAGCGGTGGCGCAACAGCATTTGCGCGCCATCCTTGCCTACCTCGACGTGCCGACGCTCGGCCAGCCCGAAGCGTTCATCCATGCGAAGGATGATCTCTTCGACGAAGCCGGTGACATCGGCGCCGGCAGCAAGAAGTTTCTGCAGACCTGGATGGACCGATTTGTCGCCTGGGTGAAGAAGCACAGCGCCTGAGGTGATTGCTGTCACGAGGCAAGGTCATGCCCATCGAACTGAATCACACGATTGTTCATGCCCGTGACCCCCAGGCGTCCGCGGCCTTCCTGGCCGAAATTCTGGGGCGCGGTGTGCCGGTGAGGTTCGGTCCCTTCTTCGGGGTGGAACTCGACAATCGCGTCACGCTGGATTTCATCCAGGCGGACCACGAGCTCATCATCGAGCACTACGCCTTCTTGGTGAGCGAAGAAGAGTTCGACCAGATATTCGGTCGCATCCAGGCGCGCGAGCTGCCGTATTGGGCCGACCCGGCGCACCAGCAGGCGGGCCGCATCAACCACCACGACGGCGGCCGCGGCGTCTACTGGAACGACCCGAATGGCCACTATCTCGAGATCATCACCCGGCCGTACGGCAGCGGCGGTTGAGCGCATGCCAAGTCCGACATCGATGGCCGGCCCGGCAAGATCGGCAGGGCAGCGGCCTGGACGATCTCCGCATTGCCGGAACCGACTTGATTGAACCAGACGCATTGACGACGTCTTGGCAACGGCACACCGACGGCAGGCTGGCGTGCCAACGCGGGGGGCGGCAGTTCGAACGGCATCGTCACGACGCGGCGTTGCTTATCATCTTCGCGGCGCCGCCCGCCGGTCGCGCTCGATGCCAGCACCGTCTGAGAGTCAAGGGAGGGCCGTGAAGGAAACCTCGAAGATGGAAGGCGGCTGCCTGTGCGGTGCGGCACGCTACCGTGTCAGCGGAACGCTGCTTTCGAGCAGCTTGTGTCATTGCCGCAGTTGTCGCCTGGCGAGCGGGGCACCGTCGGTGGCATGGTATGTCGTCAAACTTGAGCAATTCGAGTTGCTGGCGAGTCATCTGGCGAGCTTTCGTTCCTCGCCGCAGGTCAGCCGAGGTTTCTGCGTGCGCTGCGGAACCCAGTTGTCGTATCGGCATGACGACAGCCCGGACGAGATCGAATTGACGACGGCCACACTCGACGAGCCCGCGGAAGTTCCTCCGACCCGGGAGATTTGGATTTCACAGAAAGTGCCTTGGGCCGCATCGGACCGTGACCTTGAGCACTTTGCGCGGGCGGCCTCGCCACGGACGTCTGACTGGGCCCCCCGGACGCGTTGAGAATGGGCCTGGGCGGTACCGCGCGTCACCGGCGCGGCGACCCGCTGCATGAACAGCAGCGGCGACATCACCAGATGCGCGCTGCCGTCGTGCCAGGCTGGCTTCAGTTTCAGAACCACCTCGCAAGCGGCGTTGCACGCACCCGTCCAGCACCGGGCGGGGCAGGACGTCCATTGGCCGCTGGTGCACCGCCCGTACCGCCGCACTTGACCGAGCCCTTGCGGCATGGCCCACTCTCGCTTCACCGATCCCCTTGGAGCCGGGCATGCCTCTGTCTCGCCGTACGCTGCTGGCATCGCTCGCTGTCGCACCACTTTCAGAGCCTGCGTTCGCGCAGAACCCACACGCACACCATGCCGGACAATTCGAGCGCCTGAACGCACCGGGGCGGATGGATGTGCCGGCCTTGCACTTTCAGCAAGCCGTGACCGACAGCCCGGCGCCGAAGGCGGCTCGACAGGGCACATGGCGGCCTTGCGCACCATTGCCGATTCCGCGTACAGAGATGGCCTGGGCGGTGGCGTACAAGGGGCGCATGCACCTGGTGGGCGGCTACGCCGAACAGCGTGTCGACAGGCCCTATCACCATGCGTACGATGCGCGGTCCGACAGCTGGGCAGAACTGCCGCAGCTACCGCGCGGCGCCAACCATGTGGGCGTGGCCACGCAGGGCGAACGCCTGTTTGCCTTCGGTGGCTTCATCGAGCAAAACCGCACCCCGCACGACGAGGCCTTTGCTTTTGACGGCACGGCCTGGAAGCCCATCCGCCGCCTGCCCGAAGCCTGCGGTGCCATGGCCTGCATCGCGCTGGGCGACGGCATCCACATCATCGGCGGCGCCATCGGCTCCGACAACCGCCGCTCCATCGACTGGCACCTGGTGTACGACGTTCCGGCCGACCGCTACACACGTCGGCAGCCCATGCCGCTGGGGCGTGACCATTGCGGCATCGTGGCCGTGAACGGCAGAGTGCATGTCGTCGCCGGCCGCGTCGACACGTTCCATACCAATTCGACTTTGCACCACAGCTACGACCCGAAGACCGATGCCTGGACCTTCTTGGCCCCCATCCCGACGCCGCGCTCCGGTCACGGCTGCGTGTGGTTCAAGGACCGCATCTACTGCATGGGCGGCGAAGGCACCAACCGCGTGTTTGGGCAGGTCGAGAGTTACGACATCACCGGCAACAAGTGGGAGCAGCACAGCCCCATGCTCACACCGCGACACGGCATGGGGGCAGTGGTGCTGGGTGAGGCGATTTACGTGGCCGGCGGCGGCCCGCAAATGGGCGGTGGCGTGAAAAGCGCGATCAACGAAGCCTTTTCACTCTGAAGCAAAGCAGCGCAGCTGTTGGGCTGCGGCGCCGTTGAGATGGTGGCCCTTGCGGATCGCGGCGAAGGATCCGTAGTCCTTGACCCGATGGCGTTGATCGACACTCGCCGCGGCGCCGACGCTCAACGCGCTGCCGCCCCCTGGCAGGCCGCGACGTCGGGGGGATCGGGACGCTGCGGGCAGGTGCGCGCATAAGGCAGCTCAGGCATCGCCTCGCGCCATTCGGCACAGCTGAGGTTGCGCGGCAGGCGCTGGCAGGCATCGGCGGTCAGGTCCTCGGCCGTCAGGGGCCAGAGCCTGGCCTCGCGGCCGGCGATCGAGGCCAGCCGCCGGCCGTCGGCGCTGAAGGCGAAGCGGCCGATCTTGCCAGCCGCACTGTCGGACGAGCTCGCGCGCTGCAGCGCGATGTCCGACAGTCCTGTACCGCGTGCGACCTTGGCACCCAGCCAGGCCCGTACGGGCCGCTGCAACTCGGCATAGTGGTTGAGTGCATCGCCGGCGTAGGCCAGCGGCCAGCCTGCCGCCGCAGCGGCCAATGCGGCATCGCCGCCCTCGGTGGGCCGGACCGCAGCCAGCGAGGCCTTGCCCGCAACCGAGGGGGCGTGCTGCAGGTCGCCGGCGATGTCGAATCGCCAGCCGAGTTCGGCGACCGGCTCGATCGTCCAGACCCGGACCCGGGTCGGCCGCCGCACGCCGTAGCGCGAGTTGCTCACCGCGTCCCACGCGGTACGGGTGGCGATGTGTTGGCCGCCGGGCTC
>JANOBL010000216.1:0-5356 GCA_031411635.1 Betaproteobacteria bacterium | reverse complement strand
CGCTGGAGGCCGCCCAATCGCAACTGCTGCGCGCCGAAAAAATGGCCGCGGTGGGCCAGCTCACCGCCAGCATTGCGCACGAGGTGAACAACCCGATTGCGGTGATCCAGGGCAACCTGGATTTGATGCGCGAGCTGCTGGGTGGCAATGCCGCCCCGGTGCAGGCCGAGTTCAAGCTGGTGGACCAGCAGATCGAGCGCATGCGGCTGATCGTCACCCAGTTGCTGCAATTTGCCCGACCCAATGAGTTTGCCGGCTACGTCGAGGCGGTGGACCCCGGTGCGGCGCTGGAAGATTGCCTGGTGCTCACCGGCCATTTGCTGGCGCGCACCCGCATCACCGTGGAGCGTGATTTTCAGGCCAGCCGCAACGCCCACATCAACCGCCAAGAATTGCAGCAGGTGCTGGTCAACCTGCTGGTCAATGCAATCCAGGCCATGCCCGGGGGCGGTGTGCTGTCGCTGCGCACGCTGGATTGGTTGGCGCCTGGCGGTGAGCTTGGGGTGCAGATCGAGGTGGCCGATACCGGGCCTGGCCTGAACGACGAGTTGCTGGGCGAGCTGTTCAAGCCCTTTGTCACCCGCAAAAAAGACGGCACCGGCCTGGGGCTGTGGATCAGCCGCAGCATCGTGGAGCGCTATGGCGGCGACATCCGGGCCGGCAACCGCAGTGGCGCCCAGGGCGGTGGCGCGGTGATGGGGGTGTTGCTGCTGTGCGAGTTGGTCAGCGCCGGTTCTTGAAACCTGGCCGCCACCAGACCAGGGGGCCTGCGTGATGCTTGCCAGCGGGTACCACAGGAAACCGCGGTGGGTGCGCTAGCATCGTCTTACATTTTTCTTACCTTCGAGGCGGGTGCGATGAAGACGTCCATTCTTTCCAGCAAGGGCCAGGTGGTGTTGCCGGCCGAGTTGCGGGCGGCCAGGGCCTGGCAAGCGGGCATGCGGTTCGAGGTGGTGGGCACCGACGAAGGCGTGCTGCTGAAGCCCTTGCCGGCGGCAGCCGCTTTTGCGCCGACGCGCCTGGACGAGGTCTTTGGCATCGCCAGCTACAGCGGTCCGGCGCGAAGCGTGGACGAGATGAACGCCGCTGTTCGGGCCGAGGCGGCGCGCCAGCGCTAAGCGCATGATCGCCATCGACAGCAACGTTGTGGTGCGCCTCTTGGTCAACGACGATGCCGCGCAGGCGGTACGTGCCCGCGCCCTGTTGGCTGGCGGCCAGGATGTTTTCATCGCCCCAACGGTGCTGCTGGAAACCGAGTGGGTGCTGCGTGCGGCCTATGGTTTTGCGCCCGCACAGATTGTGGGTTGGCTGCATGCGCTGCTGGGGCTGCCCGGCGTGCAAACTTCCGAGCCGCTGCAGGTGGCGATTGCACTGGCCGGTTACGCGCAAGGCCTGGATTTTGCAGACGCATTGCACCCGGCATTGAGCCCCGGCGCGCAAGGCTTCTACACCTTCGACGCTGCATTCCGGCGCAAAGCCGGCAAGGCGTTGCCCGGGGTGCCTGTCATCGCGCCGTAGCGTGTGGCCCCGCCAGGGGCAGCTCGGGTTGATTGCATCTTTGACGGCGAGCCGTTGGCTGAAAATGGCTTGCTGCAACTCGACGACCACCAACCCGGCCTGGGCTTGACGCTGAAGACCGCGTTCCTGAACCAGTTCAACATCATTGAGTGATAACCATGGCCAGACCGTACAAGGGCGTGTTTCCGGTGGTGCCCACCACCTTCACCGAGTCAGGTGAGCTGGACTTGACCAGCCAGAAGCGCTGTGTCGATTTCATGATCGATGCCGGCTCCACCGGCCTGTGCATCCTGGCCAATTTCTCCGAGCAGTTTGTGCTGTCCGACGACGACCGCGAGGTGTTGACGCGCTGCATCCTGGCGCATGTGGCCGGCCGGGTGCCGGTGATCGTCACCACCACGCACTTTGGCACCCGCGTCTGCGCTGAAAGAAGCCAGCGTGCCCAGGCCCAGGGCGCGGCGATGGTGATGGTGATGCCGCCGTACCACGGCGCAACGATCCGCGTCGCCGAGCCGTTGATCCACGAGTTTTACGCCCGGCTGTCGGACGCGATCAGCATCCCGATCATGATCCAGGACGCTCCGGTGTCCGGCACGGCGCTGAGCGCCGCATTTCTCGCCCAAATGGCGCGCGAGATCGAAAACGTCAAGTACTTCAAGATCGAAACCGCCGGCGCCGCCAGCAAGCTGCGCGAGTTGATCAAGCTGGGTGGCGCCGCGGTCGAAGGCCCGTGGGACGGCGAAGAAGCCATCACCTTGCTGCCCGACCTGGACGCCGGTGCCACCGGCACGATGACCGGTGGGGGCTATCCCGACGGCATCCGCCGCATCACCGATGCCTATGCCGCCGGCCGGCGCGAAGACGCCATCGCCGAATACGCCCGCTGGTTGCCGCTGATCAACTTCGAAAACCGGCAGGGCGGCATCCTGACCGCCAAGGCGTTGATGAAGGCAGGCGGCGTGATCGCCAACGAAGCACCGCGCCACCCGTTTCCGGCGATGAACCCCGCAGTGCGCGCTGGCCTGCTCGAGACAGCGCGCCGGCTGGACCCGCTGGTGCTGCGCTGGGCTGCCTGAGCCCCATCCGGCGGGGCCACCCCCAGACAAACCCTGGTCTGTCGCCGCAGTGCGGCTTGGCGACAAGCTGTCGTGGGCCCGGCCTTTAGACTGGCGCTGCAATGCAGCAACGCCCCTCCTTCCCTGTTGCCGTGGTGTTTGAACGCCAGCGCCAGCCCAACGTCTGGCAAGACTGGGGCTTTCGGCTGGCCGAGGTGGTGATTGACGAGGGTGGCTTCGGCACCCAGCCACGCACGCTGCGCGACGATGGTGTGCATGCCCAGGTGCTTCACCCCGGGCTGATCGTCACGCTGCACCGGGACGAGGCCGAGGGCTATTACCTGAACCTGACATCGGGCGCGCCGGTGTGGTTTGTGATGTGGCGCATCGATGACGACGAGCCGTCGCGGGCCTGGCCCGAGCTGGTGACCTTGTCCTACAACGAGGCCGGCCGCCTGCTGGATGCCCAGGAGCGGGTGGACAACCTGCCGCTGCCCGACGAGGTGTGTGCGCTGCTGCAGGCCTTTGTCGACCAGCACTACCGGCCCGAGGTCAAGCAGCGGCGCCGGCCGGCGTCGTTCAAGCCACCGGGGCAGCGCTGATGGCCGGCGCCGACGATGCCGGCTTTTTGTCGCGCTGGTCGCAGCGCAAGGCCTTGGTGCGCGGTGGCAGCGTGCCGCCGGAGCCCGCAACACCACCCGCAGCCGTCGAGCCTGCCCCTGCCGCCGTGCTGGTGCCTCCACCTGCGCCGGCCGAGCCCGCGCAGGCCGCAGCGCCGCCTCCCCCCACGTTGGCCGATGTGGCGCTGCTGGGCCGCGAATCCGACTACAGCCGCTTCGTTGCGCCGGGGGTGGATCTGGGGGTCAAGAACGCAGCGCTGAAGAAGCTGTTCACCGATCCGCACTTCAATGTGATGGACCGCTTGGACACCTACATCGACGACTACGGCCAACCCGATCCCTTGCCCGAGGGCATGCTGCGGCAAATGGCGCAGGCGCAGTTTCTGGGCCTGTTCCGCGACGAAGAACCGGCCACCACGGCCCTGCCAGGACCATTGCCCGAGCCCCCACCCGATGAAGACACTGATCTGCGATTGCAATCACACGCTGCCGCTGGACCGTCCGGCGCTGATGCTGGCGCTGGGCCAGACCCCGGGCGCCAGCACTGACGGGCTGGGCCAGCCGCACAGCCTGCTGTGCCGGCGCGAGGCGGCGGCATTCCAGCGTGCGGCCGTGGCCACCGGCGCGCTGGCCGAGCCGTTGCTGGTGGCTTGCACCCAGGAGAGCCGGCTGTTTTTGGAACTCAACGATCAAACCGAGGGCGCGGCGCCCACCACGGTGCGGCCAATCCACTTTGTCAATCTGCGCGAGACCGGCGGCTGGTCGCGTGATGGGGCCCAGGCCACCCCCAAGCTGGCTGCGCTGATCGCCGCTGCACAGCGGCCCGATGCCGAGGCTGTCGGCACGGTGGCGTACCGCTCGGAAGGCCGCTGCCTGGTGATCGGCGGCGCCGATGCGGCCGAGCGGGCAGCCGCGCTGTTGTCCGACAAGCTGGATGTCAGCCTGCTGGTCGACCGCGTGGGCGGTGTCTTGACCCAGCAGCACCGGTTTGCGGTGCACAGCGGCCAACTCACGACGCTGAGCGGCTGGCTGGGCGCATTCCAGGTGCAATGGTTATCGGCCAACCCGATCGACCTGGACCTGTGCACCCGCTGCAATGCCTGCCTTGACGCATGCCCCGAGGGCGCGATCGATTTCAGCTACCAGGTGGATCTGGCGCGCTGCAAAAGCCACCGCGACTGTGTGCGGGTCTGCGAGGCCGCCGGCGCCATCGATTTCCAGCGTGAACCCAGCACGGTGGACGAGCGCTTTGACATGGTGCTGGACCTGCGCGAGCAGCCGGCTTTTTTGCAGCACCAGCCGCCGCAGGGTTATTTTCATGTCGGCAGCGATCAGACCAGGCTGATGAGCGCCGTGCTGGCGCTGCGCGAGCTGACCGGTGAGTTTGAAAAACCGCGCTTTTTCAACTACCGGCAAAACCTGTGCGCGCACAGCCGCAACCAGCAGATCGGCTGCACCGCCTGTATCGATGTCTGCTCGGCAAAAGCGATCCGCAGCGATGCCACGCTGAAGGGCAAACTGCAGGGCAAGAGCCGGGGCAGCATGCCAGGCCAGCCCGCCCCCGGCCGGCCGGCGGGGCAGGGCGGCGGCGTGGTCGTCGAGCCGCATTTGTGCGTGGGCTGCGGCGCCTGCAGCACCGTGTGCCCCAGCGGTGCGATGAGCTTTGCCTATCCCGGCGCGGTGGACCAGGGCCAGCGCCTGCGCACGATGCTCACCGCCTATGCCAAGGCCGGTGGCCGCGATGCCGCGCTGCTGCTGCACAGCCAGCAAGCTGGTGCGGCCTTGATCGATGCGCTGGGCCGCGCCGCCCGGGCCGACCGCCGCAACGGCAGCCTGCACGGCGTGCCGGCCCGGGTGCTGCCGGTGGCCGTGTGGCACACCGCCAGCATCGGCATCGATCTGTGGCTGGCGGCTGTTGCCCAAGGCGCCAACCAGGTCTGGGTGCTGCTGACCGATGAAGAAGCGCCCGATTACCGCCAGGCGCTGCGCGATCAGATGGCGGTGGCCCAGGCCATCCTGCAAGGCCTGGGCTACGCCGGTGAGCACTTCAAGCTGATCGTTGCCGGCGCCTCCAACGGCCTGCCGGCGCTGGACGCCGCGCTGCGTGCACCCGCCGCCCAGGGTGTGGCCCGGCCGGCAGCCTTTGCCGCCCAGGCCGACAAG
>JANOBL010000215.1:0-2870 GCA_031411635.1 Betaproteobacteria bacterium | reverse complement strand
GGTCAACCCGAGGCCGCGCGGCGGGCCCGTCAACGGCGCGGCGCGTACTGCACCAGGATCTCGTCGGGCTTGACCATGCCCAGATCGGCGCGGGCGCGCTCTTCCACCATCTCCAGGCCCTGGCGCAGATCCTCCACCTCGGCCACCAGGCGCTGGTTGGCCTGGCGCTGGCTGGTGTTGCGCTGTTTTTGCGCGTCCAGTTGGGTTTGCAGCCGCATCACCTGCGGCAGACCACCGTCGCCCAGCCACAACTGGGCCTGCACCACGCCCAGCAGCAACAACAGCACGGCGGTGGTCAGGCGCATCGCGGCCATGGTGGGCTGGGCAGGCTTTAGCGCAGGTTGTAAAACGCGGCGCGGCCGGGGTAGCTGGCGATGTCGCCCAGGTCTTCTTCGATGCGCAGCAACTGGTTGTATTTGGCCATGCGGTCACTGCGGCTGAGTGAGCCGGTCTTGATCTGGCCGGCGTTGGTGCCCACCGCGATGTCGGCAATGGTGGAATCTTCGGTCTCGCCCGAGCGGTGGCTGATCACCGCGGTGTAACCGGCGCGCTTGGCCATCTCGATCGCGGCAAAGGTTTCGGTCAGCGTGCCGATCTGGTTGATCTTGATCAGGATCGAGTTGGCAATGCCTTTGTCGATGCCTTCTTTCAGGATCTTGGTGTTGGTGACGAACAAGTCGTCGCCCACAAGCTGCACCTTTTTGCCCAGGCGTTCGGTCAAATGCTTCCAGCCGTCCCAATCGCCCTCGTGCATGCCGTCTTCGATGCTGATGATCGGGTACTTGTCCACCCAGGACGCCAGCATGTCGGTCCAGGCCGGGGCGCTGAGTTTGATGCCGCCTTCGCCTTCCAGCACGTACTGGCCATCCTTGTAAAACTCGCTGGCCGCGCAGTCCAGGCCCAGCGCGATCTGCGTGCCTGCGGTGTAGCCGGCTTTGTCGATGGCTTCCAGAATCATCTGGATCGCCGCCTCGTGGTTGGCCACGTTGGGCGCAAAACCACCTTCGTCGCCCACCGCGGTGCTGATGCCGCGGTCGTGCAGGATTTTCTTCAGCGCATGGAAGGTTTCGGCCCCCCAGCGCAGCGCCTCGCGGAAGCTGGGTGCACCCACCGGGATGATCATCAGCTCTTGCAGATCGAGGTTGTTGTTGGCGTGCTCGCCGCCGTTGATCACGTTCATCATCGGCACCGGCAGGCTCATGCCGCCCGAGCCGCCAAAGTAGCGGTACAGCGGCAGGCCGGATTCTTCAGCCGCGGCACGCGCCACCGCCATGCTCACCGCCAGCGTGGCATTGGCGCCCAGCCGGCTCTTGTTGTCGGTGCCGTCCAGGTCGATCAGGGTTTTGTCCAGAAAGGCCTGCTCGGCCGCATCCAGGCCCAGCACCGCCTCGCTGATCTCGGTGTTGACATGCTCCACCGCCTTCAGCACACCCTTGCCGCCGTAGCGGCTCTTGTCGCCGTCGCGCAGCTCGATGGCCTCGCGGCTGCCGGTGGACGCGCCCGAGGGCACGGCTGCGCGGCCCATGGTGCCGCTTTCCAGCAGCACATCGCATTCGACGGTGGGGTTGCCGCGGCTGTCCAGGATCTCGCGGCCGACGATGTCAACAATGGCGCTCATGGTGTTGTCTGCTCCACAGGGTTTGAGTTTGAGAGGGCTGCACAGTGTGCCGTGCTGCGGTTACATCGGTGCATCAATCGGCCACGCCGTCCACCACCACCATGCGCATCACGCCAGCGCCTTCGCGCAGGCTGCGGGCATGGGTGTAGGTCTGGCTGGTGTAAAAGGCCTTGGCGGCGGCGCGGCTGGGGAACTTCAAAAGCACCAGGCGGCTCGGGGTCCACGGGCCTTCCAGCACCTCGAAATCACCACCGCGCACCAGAATCTCGGCGCCATGCTCGGCCATCGCCTGGCTGGACCAGACGCGGTAGTTGGCCATCTTCTCGGCGTCGGTCACGGTCACGTCGGCAACGATGTAGGCGGCCATGGTGCTTGGGCTATCAGCAGGAGAAATCGTTTTGACCGAAAAATGTGAATCCAAGCATGTCGGTCGGAATGACTTCAGCAAGTGAAGTCATTCTCCAGCAGCGGCTGGGCCTTGATCACCCGGTCCAGCGCCAGCAATTGTTCCAGCAAGGCCCGCATGTGCTTCAGTGGCACGGCATTGGGCCCGTCGCTCAGCGCGTTGGCCGGGTCGGGGTGCGTCTCCATGAACAAGCCGGCCACGCCCACAGCCACTGCAGCACGCGCCAGCACAGGCACGAACTCGCGCTGACCGCCACTGCTGGTGCCCTGCCCACCCGGCAATTGCACCGAATGCGTCGCGTCGAACACGACCGGACAATTCGTCTCACGCATGATCGCAAGCGAGCGCATGTCACTCACGAGGTTGTTGTAGCCGAAGCTCACACCGCGTTCGCAAACCATGATGGTGTCCGCGCCGCCGTTGGCCTCTTTTGCTTTGTCAACGACGTTTTTCATGTCGCCCGGGGCAAGGAATTGGCCCTTCTTGATGTTCACCGGTTTACCGCTCGCGGCGACCGCGTGAATGAAGTCGGTTTGTCGCGACAGGAACGCCGGCGTTTGCAACACGTCAACCACGCTCGCGACTTCGGCAATTTCGTCAACAGCATGGACATCGGTTAACACCGGCACAGCGATCTGACGCTTAACCTCAGCAAGAATCCGCAGCCCGTTCTGCATGCCCGGCCCACGAAAACTCTTGCCGCTTGAGCGGTTGGCTTTGTCGTAACTGGATTTGAAAATGAAGGGGATACCCAGCGCTTGCGTCATTTCCTTAAGCGTACCGGCTGTATCGATCTGTAGTTGTTCGCTCTCCACCACGCACGGGCCAGCGATCAGGAAAATCGGG
>JANOBL010000214.1:0-4302 GCA_031411635.1 Betaproteobacteria bacterium | reverse complement strand
GGTGGGCGTTGTAGTTGCCCACCGCGCCGTTCATCTTGGCCAGCAGCTTGACGCCGGCAATGCGCTTTCTGGCCGTGACCAGCCGTGCCACCACGTTGGCCACCTCCTTGCCCACCGTGGTGGGGCTGGCGGTCTGGCCGTGGGTGCGGCTGAGCATCGCCAGATCGGCCAGCTTGCCGGCCATCGTGCGCAGCTTGGTGATGATGCGGTCCAGCGCTGGCAGCAGCACCGTGTCGCGCGCCGCCTTCAGCATCAGCGCATGGCTGGTGTTGTTGATGTCCTCGCTGGTGCAGGCAAAGTGCACAAACTCGCCCGCCGCTTCCAGCCCGGGGTGGCCCTTGAAACGCGCCTTCAGCCAGTACTCCACCGCCTTGACATCGTGGTTGGTGCTGCGCTCGATGTCCTTGATGGCCTGCGCATCGGCCTCTGAAAACCGCAGCACCAGCGAGCGCAGATACCCGCGTGAGGCCTCGGGCAGCGGCTTGAACTCGGCAAAGCCGGCATCGCCCAGCGCGATGAACCACTCCACCTCCACCTGCACCCGCCGGTGCATCAGCCCAAACTCGCTCATCAACGGGCGCAAGGCGGCCACGCGCGAGGCATAGCGGCCGTCCAGCGGCGACAGGGCGGACAAGGCGGACAAGGTCATGGCGGGTTGGGGCGGGTTGGGGCGGGTTGGGGCGGGCAGGGGCGGGCAGGCGGTGGCGGCGGGTTTGCGGTGCAAGCGCGGATTTTAGGCGGCTGGGGGTGGGCCGGCGCCGCCGTCCGGGTGTGGGACGATCCCCGGTCCAGCGCCCGCCCCGATGCAAACCCGCCCCAGCTTCTTCCCCCGCCAGACCGTCGAGGCCGGCACCAACCGCTGGGATTGGGCCTTGCTGCCGCTGGTGCTGGTCACGCTGGTGTTGCTGGGTTACGGCGCGGCGCAGATGGCGCGGCCCTTCCATCTGGGCGATGTGCTGCCGCTCAGCCTGGACCCGTGGCAGCTTCCTTATTACCTGCTGCGCAGCTTGCTGCGCATGTTTGCCGCGCTGGCCGCATCCTTGCTCTTTGCCGCGCTGTTTGCGGTGCTGGCGGCCAAATACCGCGCCGCCGAGGCGGTGCTGGTGCCGCTGCTGGACATCCTGCAATCGATCCCCATCCTGGGCTTTTTGTCGATCACCGTCACCGGCTTCATCGCGCTGTTTCCGGGCAGCCTGGTGGGCGTGGAATGCGCGGCGATCTTTGCCATCTTCACCTCGCAGGCCTGGAACATGGCGTTCAGCCTGTACCAGTCGCTGCGCAACGTGCCCACCGAGTTGGTCGAGGCGGCGCGGGTGTTCCAGCTCTCGGGCTGGCAGCGCTTCTGGCGACTGGAGCTGCCGTTTGCGATGCCCGGCCTGCTGTGGAACATGATGATGTCGATGTCCGGCGGCTGGTTTTTTGTCGTCGCGGCCGAGGCGATCTCGGTCTCCGGCCAGAGCATCCGGCTGCCCGGCATAGGCTCGTACATCGCGTTGGCCATCGACGGCCGCAACCTGGGCGCCATCGCCTGGGCCATCGCGGCGATGGGCCTGGGGATCATCGTGGTGGACCAGTTGCTGTTCCGCCCACTGGTGGCCTGGGGCCAGAAGTTCCGCTTCGAGCAGAGTGGCGTGGACGAGCCACCACGCTCCTGGCTGCTGGCCTGGCTGCGCCGCACGCAAGGGGTGCGCACGCTGGCCGGCTGGGGCCTGGCGCAGCTTGGGCGCTGCCTGCTGTGGTTCAGGCTGCGCCATGACGGCACTGCGCCGCAGGCCAGGCCGCGGCCCACACCCTTGCCGCTGCAGTGGGCCGGGCAAGGCCTGCTGGCGCTGACCACGCTGCTGGCGCTGGCCTGGTTGATGCGCTTTGTGCACACCGAGGTCGGTTGGGCCGAGGTAGGCCATGTGTTTGTGCTGGGGCTGTATACGCTGGCCCGGGTGCTGGTGCTGATCAGCTTGGCCACGCTGGTCTGGGTGCCGGTGGGGGTGTGGATAGGGCTGAACCCAGCCTGGGCCGGCCGGCTGCAGGCGCTGGCGCAGTTTCTGGCGGCGTTTCCGGCCAACCTGCTGTTTCCGGTGGCGGTGCTGCTGATCGTGCGCTGGCGGCTGAACCCCGATGTCTGGCTGTCGCCGCTGATGATCTTTGGCACCCAGTGGTACATCCTGTTCAACGTCATCGCCGGTGCGTCAACCGTGCCCACCGAGCTGCGTTTTGCCGCCGGCAACCTGGGGCTGTCGGGCTGGCTGAAGTGGCGGCGCTACCTGCTGCCGGCGGTCTTCCCGAGTTTTGTCACCGGCGCCATCACCGCCAGCGGCGGCTCGTGGAACGCCAGCATCGTTGCCGAGATCGTGAGCTGGGGCGACACCACCTTGGTCGCGCAAGGCCTGGGCAGCTATATCGCGCGCATGACGGCGGCCGGGGACTTTCCGCGCATCGCGCTGGGCATCGGCGTGATGTGCGTGTTTGTGATGGGCTTGAACCACTTTGTCTGGCGCCCGCTGTACCGGCGGGCCGAGGGCCGCTGAAGGGCCGGCATGGCGAACCCGGCTGAAACCATTCTCGACCTGCAAGGCGTGGGCAAGCGTTTCCGCTCGGCCGACGGCCACCAGCGCACGGTGCTGGAGGGGGTGGATGTGCAGCTTCAACGTGGCGAGATCGTTGCGCTGCTGGGCGCCTCGGGCTCGGGCAAGAGCACCTTGCTGCGCATCATGGCCGGGCTGATCCCGGCCGATGCCGGCACGGTGCTGTACCGCGGCAAGCCGCTGTACGGCCCGGCGCGTGGCATCGGCATGGTGTTCCAGTCGTTTGCGCTGTTCCCCTGGCTGACGGTGCGGCAAAACGTCGAGCTGGGGCTGGAAGCGCAGGGCATGGCGGCAGCGCTGCGCGCGCCGCGTGCCGCGGCGGCGATCGATCTGATCGGCCTGGGCGGCTTCGAGGGCGCGTTGCCGCGTGAGCTGTCGGGTGGCATGCGCCAGCGTGTGGGCATCGCCCGGGCGCTGGTCACCGAGCCCGATGTGCTGCTGATGGACGAGGCGTTTTCGGCCCTCGACGTGCTGACCGGCGAGCGCCTGCGCGACGACATCCTGGCGCTGTGGCAGGGCGGCAGCATGCCCACGCAGGCGATGCTGGTGGTCTCGCACAACATTGAGGAGGCGGTGCTGATGGCCGACCGGCTGCTGATCTTTGCCAGCGATCCCGGCCGGGTGCAGCACGAACTGCCGGTGACCATGGCGCGGCCACGCGATGCCGACAGCCCCGAAGTGCGGGCGCTGGTCGACGAGGTGTATGCGCTGATGACGCACCGCCCGCTGCGCGCGGCACGGGCCGGCGCCGTGGCGGGGGCACCCGGGCAAGCCGGCCAATATGGCCACGCCGCGCTGGTGGAGCGCCTGCCGGCAGCCGATGTGTCGCGCATGGACGGCTTGCTGGAGCGGCTGGCCGAGCCACCGTTCGATGGCCGCGCCGATCTGCCGCAGCTTGCCGAGGACACCGGCCTGACCGATGCCGAGCTGCTGCCGGTGGCGCATGCGGTGGCCTTGCTGGGGCTGGCGCAGCTTGAGGCGGGCGACCTGCAACTCACGCCTTTGGGCCAGCGTTATGTGGCTGGCCACCACGGCCTGCGCCAGCCCTTGTTCGGCCAGCAATTGCTGGCCCATGTGGCGCTGGCGGCGTTTATCCGGCACAGCCTGGAGCAGGCCGGCAGTGGTCAGTTGGCCGACAAGCCCTTTTTGCACCTGCTCAGCGATTCACTCGGCGACCAGGAGGCGCAGCGTGTGCTGCACACGGTGATCGCCTGGGCACGCCATGGCGAGGTGTTTGAGTACAACGTCACCACCCGCCAGTTGAGGCTGCCCACCGATGAGGACGGGGACGACGGGCCTGCACTGCCCGCAGCCTGAGGGCCAGCGCTCAGGCTGCGGGCTTGGCCAGTCTCTAAACCACCGTGAGCCGGCCCTTGCCGTTGTTGGCATGCACCTGGCCGATCACTGCGGCTTGCGCAAAACCATGGCGGCTGAAGATCGCCAGCACGGCGTCCACCGAGGCCGCGTCGCAAGCCACCAGCAGGCCACCGCTGGTCTGTGGATCGGTCAGCAAGGCCTGGTCTTCGGCGGCAAACACACCCGGCACACCCACATCGGCGCCATAACCCTGCCAGTTGCGCGCCGACGCGCCGGTGATGAAACCTTGTGAGGCCAAGGCCCGCACCCCCGCCAGCAGCGGCACGCTGGCCCAATCGAGCTGGATCTCGCACTTGGCGCCCTTGGCCATCTCCAGCGCATGGCCGGCCAGGCCAAAGCCGGT
>JANOBL010000213.1:0-5528 GCA_031411635.1 Betaproteobacteria bacterium | reverse complement strand
CTGATGATCCCGCGCGAGCCGGGCGAGTTTGGCGGCAGCTACTGGCGCGTGATGCCCGAGGGCACGCTCACCCACTACGACGGCCTGCAGATCAAGGTCAACCCCGACCGCGAGGGGCTGGACCTGAACCGCAACTTTCCGTCGATGTGGCGGCAGGAGTTTGAGCAGGCCGGTGCCGGCCCCTACCCCACCAGCGAGCCCGAGGTGCGGGCCACCGTGGACTTCATCGTCAAGCATCCCAACATCGGCGCGGCGGTGAGCTTCCACACCCATTCCGGCGTGATCCTGCGCCCGATGGGCACGATGAGCGACGAGCAGATGACCCCCGAGGACTTGTGGGTCATCAAACGCTTGTCGGCGCTGGGCGAAAAACTCACCGGCTACCCGGCGATCAGCATCTACCACGACTTCAAATACCACCCGAAGGAAACCATCAGCGGCACCCAGGACTGGCTGTACGAGCACCTGGGCGCGCTGTTCTGGACGGTGGAAATCTGGGCCCCCAACAAAGAGGCCGGCATCACTGCGTACGACTATGTGCACTGGTACCGCGACCACCCGCCCGAAGACGACCTGAAGCTGCTGAAGTGGAGCGACAGCGCCTGCAAGGGCCTGGCGCATGTGGACTGGTACCCGTACCGCCATCCGCAGCTTGGCATGGTGGAGCTGGGCGGCTGGGACCGGCTGAACTACTGGCGCAACCCACCACCGCATCTGCGTGAGCGCGAAGCAGCGCGCTTCCCGGCCTGGCTGACCCAGATCGGCCTGAGCCTGCCCAAGCTGGAGCTGCTGCGGGCCGAGGTGCGCTCGCTGGGCGGCGACACCTGGCGGATCCGATTTGCGGTGGCCAATGCTGGCTACCTGCCCAGTTATGTCACCAAGCGCGCGCTGGAGCGCAAGATGGCACGCGGTGTGGTGTTTGAGCTGCACCCGCCGCAGGGCGTGGCGCTGCAAACCGGCAAGCTGCGCATCGAGGGCGCACAGCTTGAAGGCCATGCACCCAAAAGCTCGTTGCAGGCGTTTTTGCCCAGCCGCCAGATCACCGCCGACCGGGCGGTGGCCGAGTGGGTGGTCAGTGCACCACGCGGCACGCGCATCGCCCTCACCGCGGTGGCCGACCGGGCCGGCACGGTGCGCACCGAGGTCACGCTGGATTGAGCATGGGCTCCTTCCCCCTAGCAGGGGGAGTGGGCAACACCCGCAGCAGCGCGGCCAGCAAGCGCTCGGGGTCCACCGGCTTGGTCAAAAAATCATTCATGCCGACCGCCACCGCGCGCTCACGCTCGCTGACCAGCGCGGCGGCGGTCAGCGCAATCACCGGCAACTGCGCCGCGCTGTAGCGCAGGCGCAGCGCCTGGGTGGCCTCGTGGCCGCTCATGCCGGGCATTTGCACGTCCATCAATACCACATCAAACGGCCGGCCGGCAGCGGCAGCGCGGTCCACCGCCGCCAGCGCCAACGCGCCGTCGCTGGCCTCGGTCACCAACACGCCCCAGTGCTGCAGCAGCGCCACGCCGATCAGCATGTTCACGCTGTTGTCCTCCACCAGCAGCACCCGTGCACCTGCCAGCGCCGCGCCTGATACCGGCTCGGGTGGCAACAACAGCGCTTCGCCGTCCGGCAGCGCCGGCAGCGGCAACACCAGATGGAAGCAGCTTCCCTGGCCGGGTTGGCTGGACAAGCCCACGCTGCCTCCCATCAAGTGCGCCAGCTCACGGCAGATCGACAAGCCCAGCCCGGTGCCGCCAAACTGGCGGGTGGTGGATTCGTCGGCCTGGGTGAAGGGCTCGAACAAGCGGGCCTGGGTGGCAGCATCGATGCCGGGGCCGGTGTCGTGGATCTCGAAGCGCAGCCGCTCGTCGGGCAGCCGCGACACCACCAGCCGGATGCCGCCGCGGGTGGTGAACTTCAGCGCGTTGTGCAAGAAGTTGCTCAGCACCTGGCGCAGCCGCAGCGCGTCGCCGCGCACCCAGGTGGGCAGCGCCGGGTCGAGGCGGGCCTCAAAGGCCAGGCCATGGCTGGCGGCCAACGCGGCATGGGCCTGCTGCAGCGAGCGCAGCAAGGCCGGCAGATCAAACGCTGCGGATTCCAGCAGCAGCTTGCCGGCCTCGATCTTGGCCAGGTCCAGGATGTCGGAAATGATCGCGCCCAGCAGCTCGGCGCTCTCGGCAATCTGGTCCAGGTACTGGCGCTGCCGGGCCAGCGGCAAGCCGGGCTGGCGCGCCAGCCGCACCAGGCCCAGCACGCCGTTCAACGGCGTGCGGATCTCGTGGCTGGTGTTGGCCAGAAACGCGCTCTTGGCGCGGCTGGCGGCCTCGGCTGCATCGCGTGCACGGGCCAGTTCCTGCTCGGTCTGGCGCGCGCGGGTCACGTCCTCGGCCACCCAGATCGTGCCGCTCTCGGCCGGGTTGGCCGGGTCGATCGCCTTGGCGCGCAGCCGCACCTGGAACCGGCTGCCGTCGCGGCGCTGGCCCTGGCGCTCCACATCCACCGCCTCGCCGCGCGCCAAGGCCGGGCCCAGCTCGCGCTGCAGCGTCTCGTAATGCGCTGCGTCGGACCACAAGGCCTGCAGCGGCCGGCCCGCCAGCAGGCCCACCGGCCAGCCGTACATGCGCTCAAACTGGGCATTGGCCAGCACAAAGCGGCGCTGCCGGGTGAACGCAATGCCCACCGACGCACTGGCCAAGATCGCCTCGCGCTCCAGCCGCACCCGGGTGGCTTCGGAGGTATCGCGGGCATTGAGCAGCAAGTAGGACTGGCCGTCGGCATCAAGCCGGGTGGCCGATACCAGCAGCGGCAGCAGCCGGCCGGCGCTGGTCACAAAGTTGATCAAGCGGTCTTGCACCAGGCCTTGCTCGCTCAAAGCCCGCAGCAGTTGCGTGCGGTCAGCGGGGTTGTGCCACAGCCCCAGCTCGGCCGAGGTTTTGCCCTGGGCATCCACCAGCGCATGGCCCAGCAGCCGGCAAAAGCTGTCGTTGACCATCACGTAGCGGCCGCTGTGCAGGTTGCTCAGCGTGATGATGTCCGGGCTCATCGCCACCACCCGCGCCAGCAGCGCCTGCGAGCGTGACAGCGCCTGCGCGGCGGCGCGCTGCTCGGTCTCGTCGATGCTGATCGACAGCACCGCCGGCTGGCCATCATGGTCGGCCCGCACGCCGGTGGCTTTGACACTGACCAGGCCCCCACTGCGGGTGCGAAAGACCATCGTGCGGGGCGGCAGCACCTCGCCCGGCGCCAGGTTTTCGGCCTGTGCCATGCGCTCTTGCACCGCTGCGCGGTCAAACTCGGTCACATGCTCGGTCAGCAGGTTGTGGCCCAGCAACTCGTCCACCGAGGCATAGCCCAGCAGCCGCGCTGCGGCCGGGTTGGCGTCCAGCACCACACCGCGCCGGTGCAGCATCAACGGTGTGGGAATACGGTTGTACAGGTCGTGGTAGCGGTGCTCGGTGGCGGCCAGCGCCTGGTGGGCCTGGTGCTCGCTGCTGACATCCCGCGCCACGCCCCAGTAGCCGATGAAGCGGCCCGCAACGTCAAAGCGTGGCTCGGCGCTGCCCTGGCAGCGGCGTTGGCTGCCGTCGCCTTGCTGCCAGTCAAATACCAGCGCATGCAGCGTGGCGCGGCGCTCCATGTCGGCCCGCATGTGGTCGATCGTGGGCTCGTCAAAGTCCAGCCCGGGCACCTCCCACAGCAGCCGGCCGGTGGCCTTGCGCACCGGCTCGAAGTGGCCATCTGCCAGGCGCTGCGACAGCGTGGTCAGCCGCAGCGCGGCATCGGTCTCCCAATAGGCGTGGGTGGCAATGCCCAGCAAGGCCAGAAAGCGCTGCTCACGCTCACCGGCCGCCAGCAAATGCTGGCGCAGCAACTGCGCCACCGAGCGGCCCATCAGCGCGCCGCACAAAATGGCGGCCGCATGCATCGCCAGGCGCGACGCCAACGGCGGCACGCCGCTGGGTGCAGGCAGCCAGCCGGCCCACTCGGCGCCGCCCAGGCCCAGCACCACCAGCAGCGCCAGCACAGCACCGAGCCGGCCCACCGCCACCGAGCTGATCGCACTGCTCAAAAACACCGCCAGGCTGAAGAAAATCAGCCCGGGCGTCTGCAGGCCCCAGCCGGTGAACAGCCCCACCAGACTGACCACACCCAGCCCGGCCAGCACCGCCGGCGCCAACAGCCGCGGCGCCAGCGCCGGTGGCAGGCGCGCCCCGGCGGCGCAGGCCAGCGCCAGGCTGCCGTAGCCCAGCAGCATCAAAGGCCGTGAGCCGGCCGGCAGCGGCCCGCTGGCCAGCAGCGCAAACACCACGCCCAGCAAACACACGCCGGCGCCAATGCCAAAAAAGGCGCGCAGCACGGTGGCCTGCATCGCCTGGTGCAGTGCGAGTTCGGGCGGGCTTGGCGCGGTGGTGGTCACGACGACTCCGGCATGGCGGCTCTGGCGTGAGGGCCAGCACCAGTGTCATAGCACGGCAGCGCCAGGGGCGGTGCGAGAACCGGGCCAAACGCGGCCCGGTTCGGCCGGGGTGTCACGGCCGGCCGCTGTTCAGCGCTTGCCGGGTGGCCTGGGCCACACGCCGCGCGGCGGCGGCAAAGTCGGCACCGGCCGAGGCATACAGCACGGCGCGTGAGGAGTTGACGATCACCGTGCCAGTGGCGGGGCCGCTGTGCTGGCCACGCCAGCCCGCGCGCACGGTGCTGACCGCATCACCCCCTTGCGCGCCCACGCCGGGGATCAGCAGCGGCAGTGTCGGTGCAAGCTGGCGCACGCGCTCGATCTCGGCCGCAAACGTGGCGCCCACCACCAGGCCGAGTTGGCCGTTGCTATTCCAAGGGCCGGCGGCCAGGCGGGCGATGTGCTCGTACAGCAGCTCACCTGGCTGGCCATCCGGGCCCAGCAGGCGCTGGGCTTGCAGGTCACTGCCGCCCGGGTTGCTGGTGCGGCACAGCAGGAACAGGCCTTTGCCATCGTGGCGCAACCAGGGCTCGATTGAATCGAATCCCATGAAGGGCGACAAGGTGACGGCATCGGCCTGGTAGCGCTCAAACGCCTCCTTGGTGTATTGCTCGGCGGTGGCGCCGATGTCACCGCGCTTGGCATCCAGGATCACCGGCACGGCGGGCGCGGTTTTTTTGATGTGGGCGATCAGGCGTTCAAGCTGGTCCTCGGCCCGGTGCGCGGCAAAGTAGGCAATCTGCGGCTTGAAGGCGCTGACCAGGTCGTGCGTGGCATCGACGATGGCGGCGCAGAAATCAAAGATGCGCGCAGCATCGCCGGCCCAGGCGCCGGGGAAGCGCGCAGGTTCGGGGTCGAGGCCGACGCAGAGCAGGGAGTTGGCGCGGTGTTCGGCGGCTTGCAGTTGATCGCTGAAGGTCATGGTGGGGGTTGTCAGGCGGCAAGGCCGGTGGCGCGGTAGGCCTGCTGCGGGTGTTTGGGGTTGTTGGGATGGGTCTCTGTACCAACTGGCCTGCGCCGGACCGTCTCGCGTCGTTGGCCCGGTGCGAGGCCGAGGCCACCGGGTGACCGGCTGCCTCCG
>JANOBL010000212.1:0-4458 GCA_031411635.1 Betaproteobacteria bacterium | reverse complement strand
CCTTCAGCCTGGCCAGCCTGGACGAGATGGGCCGGGTGGGCCGCATCGAGCTGATGCAAGGCCGCGAGAGCGACTGGCAGCCGCTGGCCGCCCTAACCCCCAGCGGCAGCGGCCCGCTGCGCGCACCGATGGTGACGCTGCAGATCCTGGGTGGGCGCAAAGAAAAAATCCGCCCTGGCGATGTGATGGGCGCCTTGACCGGCAGCGCCGGTTTTGCCGCCGACCAGATCGGCAAGATCAATGTCAACGAGTTTTCCACCTACGTGGCGGTGGCGCGCGGCATTGCCGATGCGGCTTTGCGCGCGATCAACCAGGGCACGGTCAAGGGCAAGCGGGTGAAGGCGCGGTTGATGGCGGGTTGATGGCGGGCTGAGCGGCCTCGTGGTCTTATTTTTGGCCCCGGGCCGCAGCCGCCTGGCGCTGGTAGTCGTCAAACGAGGTGCTGGCACTGGCCATGCAGCGGTTGCGCTCGGCCACATCGGGCAGCTTGTGGCATTCCTGGCGCTGCCAGGACTGGCCGCTGCTGTAGAGCTGCTGCGACGAGCAGCCCACCAGCACCGCCAACAAGCAAGGGCCTATCAGCTTCATGATCGATCATCCTTCCAGTTGATGCGTTTCTTCGACTGCCGGATCGTACTGCCGCTGGTGGTACCACTCGGCGTGTGGCGACAGCTCGCCACAGGCCGGGCATTGGGTCTTGGGCCACTGGATGCCGCAGCCCGGACACACCGCACCGGTCCAGAAGGTGTGGAACGCGGTGTCGCAGCGTGGCAGGCAGGACCAGCGGTCTTCGGGCCGCGGCCGGTAGGCGCATTTCGGGCAGTAGATTTCGCGGTCTTTTTTATCCATGGCATCGCTCGCTGTGGCAGGCCGGTTGACGATATCAAAACCCAAGGCGGCCCCCGCTACCCAAACAAGCCCTGCAGAAACCAGCCCGGCCCGGCCTCGCTGCCGGGCAGGCGGTGGCGGTAAATCCACACCAGCGCACCGCTGGCGGCCTGGGCGATGTAGTAATCGCGCAGCGCCGGGCCTTGGGCATCCCACCAGCCAGACTCCAGCCGCTCGGGGCCGGCCAGCAGTTGCAAGGCCCGGCCGTCCAGCCGGGGGCCCTGCCGGTTGGCCAGCAGCGGCCGGGCTTGGGGCAGCAGCCACAGCGGTTGGGTGGACAGGGTTTCGGCCTGGGCCTGCAGGCTGGCTGTGTCAACGCACTGGCCCATGCCTGTGCCCGCACCCAGGCGCGCCGCGTCGGCCGGCCGCCAGCGGGTGCCGCATTCGGGACGGTGGTCGGCCACGGCGCCCAGGCTTTGCACCTGCGCCGCGCCCAGCCGGGCCTGCAGCCGCTCCACCAGCCGGGCCAGGCCCTCGCGCTCGCTGCTGCGGCTGGCAAACAGCTCGTGGTTGGGCGGCGTGGCGGCCACCAGGCGATCACATTGCAGGCTGAGCTCCAGCGCCGGTGCGGCCAGCGGCAAACGCCCCAGGTTCTCGGTCAGCAAGGCCAGTAAATGCTCGGCATCGGCGGCCGGCTCGGCCGGGGCGATCTGCAGTGCGGTCAGCGTGGGGTTGTCACTGTTGTTGTCGCGGGCCCGGCGGCTGGGCTCGTGGTGCATCAGCAGCGTGAAGCGGGCGATGCGGGCCTGGCGCGCACCGGCCCAGGCCAGCAGCCGGGCCAGCAGCAACTGCGCGCCGGCCAGCACTTGCGCGCTGGTATCGGCGCGGCACAGCAGCTCGATCCGGCTGGTGAATGACGCCGGCAGCGTGAGCCAGACCTGGGCCTCGGGCGCGTGGCCCCGGGCACGGTCGATGTCGGTCAGCAGCCCGGGGCCAAAGCGCCGCGCCAGCCCGGCGCGCGGCAGGCCGCGCAGATCGGCCAGCGTGTGCAGGCCCATGCCTTGCAGCGCCTGCCAGTGCTCGCGGCCCGCGCCCAGCAGCGGCAGCGGCACGGCGTCCAGCAAGGGCTGCAGCGCTTGGCTGGCCCCGGGCCCGTGGCTGTGCGGGCCCAGCGCCAGATCATCGCGCCAGGCCGCCAGCAACGCGGCACCCAAGGCGGTGGGCGCGCTGGCGATGCGCACCTGGTGGCCCAGCGGCGCCAGCGCGGCGCGCAGCCGGTGCAGCAGCTTGGCCAGGCCGCCAAAGTAGCGCAAGCTGGCCTGCACCTCCAGCCGCACCCCCACCAGCGCCGGGCTGGACGCGGGCTGGGCATCGGGGTGGTCACCCCCGGCGCGCAGATCGGCCGGCGTGGCCCAGGTGACCGCCGGGCTGAAAGCCAGCGCCACATGCACCACGGCGCGCAGCGCCCGGGCGTCGCGCTGCACATCGGCGGCGACCAGCAGCAGATCGGGTGCCAGCGCCAGCGCGGTGGCGCGCTTCATGCCGGGGCGCACACCACGCGCCAGCGCCAGCGCATCGGCATGCTGCACCTGGTGCTCTTGCAGCAGCACCAGCGGTCGGCCGGCCTGGTCTGGGCTGCGGGTGGCGGCCCAGGATTCCAGCGCCAGCGCGGGCAGGTGCAGCGCGATCCACAGCATCGGCGGCGGAGGATCGGCGCGCGGGCTCACAGCGGGCCTTGATGGGCGGGCTTGCCTGGCTGCACCAAATCAGGCACCTGCGCCGGCGGCAACACAGCCAGCACCGGCGGCAGTTGCAGCCGCAACGGCTGGGCCAGCGGCGGGCCCCGGCGCTTTAGCAAGCGCAGCAGCAGGCCGTCCACCCCATGGGGCTGCAGCAGCAGGCGCAGCGGCGCCGGGCTGGGCTTGTTGCGGGCCTGGGCATCGCGAAAGATGAACACCGGCCCGTCATGCGCCTGGGCCGCAATCTGCAAACGGCGCAGTGCATCGGCCCGCAACTGCAGCGGCAACCAGGCCAGGATGGCACCGACATGGCCACTCTTCAGCGCTTGCTCCAGCGCCCACAGCAGATCGGCGCTGGCCAGCAGCGGGCTGGTGCGGCTGGCGCTGCGGGTGGCACCGGCACGCGCCTGCACCACCAGCCAGTGCCGGCTGCACAGGCCACACTGCAACAGCGCCGAGGCGTTGAGCGCGGCGGGTGGATCAAACAGCATCACGCAGCGGCCTTCGTCGGCCGGCGCCTGGCCCGCATCGGCCGGTGCCACGGCGGCCAGCGCCGGGGCCAGCAGGCGCAGCTCGCCCACACCGGCCTGGGCCAGCAGCAGCTCGGTCAGCGCACCATGCGGCCAGCCGCCGCCGGGCAACTGGGCGTCCAGCGCCGCAAACCCACTGGCGCTGCAGCGCTGCGGCGCGCCGCCCATCTGGCTGGCGCGCCACAGGGCTGGGTGCAGGGCTGTGAGCTGGCTTGCACGGCCCACCGCCGCCTGTGAAGACCCATCGCCCGGCCCGGCCGGGGCAGGCAGCGCAGCGGCGGCGGCCTTGCCTGCTGCACCGGCCACATCGGCAGGCAGCAAGGCACAGTCCGGCGCAGGTGCCGGTGGATCAAAAAAGGGCAGCGACAGGTTCACAGCTTGACTGTATTTTTATACAGTCTTTTTGACAAGCGCCTGTCGCTATTGCGATTTGCAGCCAGTGCTAAAGTAAGGATTCCTTGTTTTCTGAAATAGCCGCCATGCTTGCCAAACTCACCACCAAGAACCAGCTCACCTTGCCCAAGAGCGCCACGGCGGCGGTGGGCCCGGCCGAGTATTTCGATGTGCAAACCCGTGATGGCCAGATCATCCTGACGCCCGTGCGCATCCAGCGCGCCGATGCCGTGCGGGCCAAGCTGGCCGCGCTGGCACTGGGGTCCGAGGACATTGCCGATGCGGTGGCCTGGGGCCGCCAGCCGCACGAGGCGCCATGAGCGTGCCGGGCCGCTCCCAAGCGCTCATCCCGCAGCGCGCAGCGCGGAGGGTAGTCCAGTGAGTGCGTTGCGCCACCCGTCCCCGCCGCCACCACCGCCTCGCGTGGTACTGGACACCAACGTGGTGCTGTCAGCCTTGGTCTTCACCACCGGCACCACGGCGCGGTTGCGGCAGGCCTGGCAGCAAGGGCTGTGCCTGCCGCTGGTCAGCAGCGCCACCGCGCAGGAACTGGTGCGTGTGCTGGCCTACCCCAAGTTCAGGCTGGACGCCGCCGAGCGTGAAGAACTGCTGGCCGATTACCTGCCGCATGCCGAGGTGGTGAACCTGCCCTGGCCACTGCCGGCCGTGCCTGATTGCCGTGATCCCCACGATCTGCCTTTTTTGCACCTGGCCGTTGCCGGCTCGGCCCAGGCCTTGATCACCGGCGACAAAGACCTGCCGGTGCTGGCCGGGCAAGTGCCGTTCAAGATCCTGTCGTGCCAGGCTTGGCTGGTGGCCGCGGGCTTGGTTGCTGACACGACCTGATCGGCCACCCGCCCCGCTGTCGGCCTGCCGCCACACCCCCGCCGGCCGGCCAAAGCACGCACCGGATAATCCGCCGGCACCCGCGCAGCCCGCGCCAGCGCCCCCATGCCCACCCTGCTGCA
>JANOBL010000211.1:0-5012 GCA_031411635.1 Betaproteobacteria bacterium | reverse complement strand
AGTTCGGCCAACCCTTGTTCATCGTCGAATGACGTTGGCCAGTGGCAGGGATGGCAGGACTGGCATGACGGGAACGACCGGGACGACCAAGATGTTCAAGAAGATATTGATCGCCAACCGTGGCGAAATCGCCCTGCGCATCCAGCGCGCCTGCCGCGAGATGGGCATCAAATCGGTGGTGGTGTATTCCGAGGCCGACCGCGAGGCCAAGTACGTCAAGCTGGCCGACGAGGCGGTGTGCATAGGCCCGGCGCCGTCAGCCCTGAGCTACCTCAACATGCCGGCCATCATCGCCACCGCCGAAGTGACCGATGCCGAGGCCATCCACCCCGGCTACGGTTTTTTGTCGGAAAACGCCGACTTTGCCGAGCGGGTGGAAAAAAGCGGCTTCACCTTCATCGGCCCCACGTCTGAGTCGATCCGCTTGATGGGCGACAAGGTGTCGGCCAAGCAGGCGATGATCAAGGCCGGTGTGCCCTGTGTGCCGGGCTCGGAAGGCGCGTTGAGCGACGATCCCAAGGCCATCGTGCAGGCGGCGCGCGCGATCGGTTACCCGGTGATCATCAAGGCCTCGGGCGGTGGCGGTGGGCGCGGCATGCGCGTGGTGCACACCGAGGCGGCTCTGCTGCACGCGGTGCAGACCACCCGCACCGAGGCCGGCGCGGCGTTTGGCAACCCCGCCGTCTACATGGAAAAGTTCTTGCAGAACCCGCGCCATGTGGAGATCCAGATCCTGGCCGACGAATACCGCAACGCGGTGTGGCTGGGCGAGCGTGATTGCTCGATGCAGCGCCGCAACCAGAAGATCATCGAAGAAGCCCCGGCGCCGGGCATCCCACGCCGCAGCATCGAGCGCATCGGCGACCGCTGCGCGGCCTCGTGCAAAAAAATCGGCTACCGCGGTGCCGGCACGTTCGAGTTTTTGTTCGAAAACGGGGAGTTTTATTTCATCGAGATGAACACCCGGGTGCAGGTGGAGCACCCGGTGACCGAGTGGGTGACCGGCATCGACATCGTGCAGATGCAGATCCGCGTCGCCGCGGGCGAAAAACTGCCGTTCACGCAGCGCCAGATCCAGATGCGCGGCCATGCGATCGAGTGCCGCATCAATGCCGAAGACCCGTACAAGTTCACCCCGTCGCCCGGCCGCATCACCACCTGGCACCCACCCGGCGGCCCCGGGGTGCGGGTGGACTCTCACGCCTACACCAACTACGTGGTGCCACCCAATTACGACTCGATGATCGGCAAGATCATCGTGCACGGCGACACCCGCGAGCAGGCCTTGGCGCGCATGCGCACCGCGCTGTCCGAGACAGTGATCGAAGGCATCAGCACCAACATCCCGCTGCACCGCGAGCTGATGGTGGATGCCAAGTTCATCGAGGGCGGCACCAGCATCCACTACCTGGAAGGCTGGCTGGAACGCCACAAGCGGTAGGCCAGGATGCACGAGTTGCTGATCAGGCTGCCCGAGTCTTTGGTCGAGGCCGTGTCAGAGGCCTTGGTGGACGAGTTGGACGCGCTCAGCGTCTCGGTGGCCGATGCCGATGCCGGCACCGATCACGAGCAGGCCTTGTTTGGCGAGCCCGGCATGCCGGCGCCCAAGGCCGGCTGGCAGCGATCAGACCTGACCGCGCTGTTTGCCACTGAAGGCCAAGCCACCGAGGCCGCCACCTTGCTGCTGGCGCAGGACTGGGCGGTCGGGCTGACCGTGCTGGCGCTGCGCGAGGTGGCCGAGCAAGACTGGGTGCGGCTGACCCAATCGCAGTTTGCGCCGGTGCAGATCACGCCCAGCTTCTGGATCGTGCCGAGCTGGCACGACAGCCCGCCCGAAGCCCGCACCGTGATCCGGCTCGACCCCGGCCTGGCCTTTGGCACCGGCACCCATGCCACCACCCGCATGTGCTTGCGCTGGACCGCGGTGCAGGCCCCGGCGCTGGCGGCCGGCTGGCAGCGGGTGCTGGATTACGGCTGCGGTTCGGGCATCCTGGCGATAGGCGCGGCGCTGCATGGCGCCACCGGCATCGATGCGGTGGACATCGACCAAGCCGCTGTCACCACCACCCAGGCCAATGCCCAGGCCAACGGGGTGATGCTGACCGCCGGCCCACCCGAGGCCGCCAGCGGCCAGTACCCGCTGGTGCTGGCCAACATCCTGGCCACGCCACTCAAATTGCTGGCACCACTGCTGGCCGGCCATGTGGCGCCCGGTGGCCAGCTTGTGCTGGCCGGCATCCTGGCGCGCCAGGCCGAAGAGCTGAGCAGTGCCTATGCGCCCTGGCTGGACTTGCGTGTGGCCGACAGCGAGGACGGCTGGATCCTGATGACCGCCCGCCGCCCGGGCTGAGCGCAGCGTGAGCCTGGCCACCCGCTGCCCGTCTTGCGGCACGGTGTTCCGTGTGGTGCAAGACCAGCTTCGGGTGTCTGAAGGCTGGGTACGCTGTGGCCGCTGCAACAAGGTGTTTGATGCGGCCGAGGTGTTGTTTGATATCGACAATGGCAGCCCGGTGCAGTTGGCGCTGGGGGCAGTGGGCTCGGCGGACCCGGTGGGCCAGCTCAGGCGGCCTGCCGATTGGCCGCAACGCCTGCTGCCTGACCCGGTGGACGAGGCGGCAGATGCGCTGCACGACAACTCGCCCGAGGACGCCGACGAAGAGTTGATCGTCACCGACTGGATCGCCCCGGTTGCGCCGGTCGACACCGCTGATCCGATCGCAACACCGCCCGCCGATACAGGCGCGGCGCCGGCTTTCTGGCCCGCCAGCGGCGATGGCGGCGATGGCCGAACCGAACCAGGCTTTGACCGCCCGCTGGCAGGCTTTGACCGTCCGCTGGCATTACCAACGCCCACAACGGCATGGCCGATGCCTGGCCGGGCCGCCACCATTGACGACGCCGAGTTGGCTGAAATCCGACCGCTGTCCAGCACAGCACCACCGCCTTCCACACCGACGGCAAGCCTGGCGCCAACAACCCACCCCGGCACGCTGCCCAACCCCAACCCCGACAGCGCGGCCGCCGTGCCGGGTTTTCTGCGCCAGGCCGAGCGCGCTGCCCGTTGGCAGCGGCCGGCCATGCGGCTGGCGCTGGCTGGCGCCGTGCTGATGCTGGCCTTGGGTGCGCTGGGGCAGGCCGCGCTGCTGATGCACGATGCGCTGGCCGCGCACCTGCCGGCCAGTGCACCGGCCATGCGGGCACTGTGCCGCGTGGCCGGCTGCAGCCTGCAGCCACTGCGCCGCATCGAAGCGCTGTCGGTGGACAGCTCGGCGCTGAACCGGGTGGAGGGCAGCGACGCCGACACCTACCCCAACGCCTACCGCCTGCAGCTTGTGCTGCGCAATCGCGCCGACCCCGCGGTGATGATGCCGGCACTTGATCTGACGCTGACCGATCCGCAAGGCCAACGGGTGTCGCGGCGGGTGCTGACGATGGCCGAGCTGGGCGTGGCACAGTCGGCGCTGGCAGCCGGTCAACAATTGCCGGTGCAAGCCTTGTTGACAGCCGGTGACCGGCGCATTGCCGGCTACACCGTCGAGCTGTTTTATCCCTGATCCCTTTCCACAACACCCTCACACCGGTCCGGCAACGGCCGGCGCACACACCATGTCAGTCCTGATCTGCGGCTCGCTCGCCTTCGACACCATCACCAATTTTCCGGGTCGCTTTTCGCAGCAGATCATGCCGGACAAGGTGCATATCCTGAATGTCTCGTTCCTGGTGCCCACCTTGCGCCGCGAGTACGGTGGCTGCGCCGGCAACATCGCCTATACGCTATACCTGCTGGGTGGCCAGCCGCTGGTCAAGGGTGCGCTGGGCAACGATGGTGGGGATTACCTGCAGCGTTTGCGCGGTTGGGCGGTGGACACCTCGCTGGTGCTGCAATCGCCCGACACCTATACCGCCCAGTGCATCATCATCACCGACCAGGACAACAACCAGATCACCGCCTTTCACCCCGGCGCGATGATGCTGGCCCACACCACCGTGGTGCCGGCCGACCGCAAGGACATCCAGCTCGCGATCATCGCGCCCGACGGCCGCGAGGCGATGTGGGGCCATATGCAGCAGCTCGCCGCCGCCGGCATCCCGTTTGTATTTGACCCGGGCCAGAACCTGCCGCTGTTTGACGGCGCCGAGTTGCGCCACTTCACCGAGAAGGCGCGCTGGGTGGCCGTCAACGACTACGAAGGCCACATGCTGTGCGAGCGCATGGGCACGACGCTGGAAAGCCTGTCGCGCCAGGCCAACCTGGCGGGTGTGATCGTCACGCTGGGTGCCCAGGGCTGCGACCTGTGGCAGGACGGTGTTTGCATCCATGTGCCGGGCGTGCCCGCCACCGAGGTGCTGGACCCGACCGGCTGCGGTGATGCCTTTCGCGCGGCGCTGCTGCACGGGCTGTCGCTGGGCTGGCCACTGGAGCGCTGCGTGGCGCTGGGCAACCGGGTGGGCGCACTGAAGATCGCCCAGCGTGGTGGGCAGAACCACCAGATACCGGCGGAGATGATCGCCAATGCTTGACTCAGCGCGCAGCGCCTGATTGCTCCTTCCCCCTGCATGGGGGATGGTGGGGAGGGGGGTGGCGATGCCAGAGTCTTGCCAGTAACTGGCGAATTTTGACCCCCACCCCAACCCTCCCCCTTGAAGGGGGAGGGAGCCAGTCAGACCGGTGCAGCCGCCGCCGCATGCGCGCCACCCAGAAACAGCCGCTCGATGTTGGGATCGTTCAACAGCTCATCGGCGCGTTTGTGCAGCACCAGCCGGCCGGACTCCAGCGCAATCGCCTCGTCGGCCATCTTCAGCGCGCTCTTGACGTTTTGCTCCACCATCAACACCGTGCAGCCCTGGTCGGCCAGCGCGCGCAGCAGCTTGAACACATCGGCCACCACCAGCGGGGAGAGGCCGATGCTGGGCTCGTCGATCAACAACACCTTGGGCCGTAGCAGCAGCGCACGCCCTACTTCGAGCTGCTTTTGCTCGCCGCCCGACAGCGACGAGGCCGGGCTGTTGAG
>JANOBL010000210.1:0-2435 GCA_031411635.1 Betaproteobacteria bacterium | reverse complement strand
GGCGTCGGCCGCATGCATGACCATGCTGCCTTCGGCCACCGAGACCTGCTTGCCGTCAAGTTCTAGTTCGATCATGTCTGTTCTCAGACGTAGGCGGGGACCATGCAGGTCTTGTGCTCGACGTGGTAAGCAAACTCGTCGCGGAAATGCTTGAGCATGCCGCGCACCGGCATCGCCGCGGCATCGCCCAGCGCACAGATGGTGCGGCCCATGATGCTCTCGGCCACCGAGTCGAGCAGCGCCAGGTCATCGGCCTTGCCCTGGCCATGCTCGATCCGGTTGACCAGCCGCCACAGCCAGCCTGTGCCCTCGCGGCAAGGTGTGCACTGGCCGCAGGACTCGTGGCTGTAGAAGTAGCTCAAGCGCAGCAGGCTCTTGACCATGCAGCGGGTTTCGTCCATCACGATCACCGCGCCCGAGCCCAGCATTGAGCCGGCCTTGGCGATGCTGTCGTAGTCCATCGTGCAGTCCATCATGGTATGGGCCGGCAGCACCGGTGCCGACGATCCGCCCGGGATCACCGCCTTCAGCTTCTTGCCGCCCTTTACCCCGCCCGCCAGTTCCAGAATCTTGGCGAAAGGCGTGCCCAGCGGGATCTCGTAATTGCCGGGCCGCTGCACATCGCCCACCATCGAGAAGATCTTGGTGCCGCCGTTGTTGGGCTTGCCGCAGGCCAGGTAGGCCGGGCCGCCGTTGCGGATGATCCAGGGCACCGCGGCAAAGGTCTCTGTGTTGTTGATCGTGGTCGGCTTACCATACAGGCCATAGCTGGCCGGGAACGGCGGCTTGAAGCGCGGCTGGCCCTTCTTGCCTTCCAGCGATTCGAGCAGCGCGGTTTCTTCGCCGCAGATGTAGGCGCCAAAGCCGTGGAAGGCGTGAAGCTGGAACGTGTGCCGGCTGCCGAGGATGTGGGCGCCCAGATACCCAGCGGCGCGGGCTTCATCCAGCGCCTCTTCAAACCGGTCGTAGACCTCGAAGATCTCGCCGTGGATGTAGTTGTAGCCCAGCGAGATGCCCATCGCATAGGCCGCGATGATCATGCCCTCGATGACGATGTGCGGGTTGTAGGCCAGGATGTCGCGGTCTTTGCAGGTGCCGGGCTCACCCTCGTCGCTGTTGCAGACCAGGTACTTTTGCACCGGCAGCGCGCGTGGCAAGAAGCTCCACTTCAGGCCGGTGGGAAAGCCCGCACCCCCGCGCCCACGCAGGCCCGAGCCCTTGACCTCGGCCACCACTTGGTCGGGTGTCATGCCGGGTGTGCCGTCGGCATTGGCCGTCAATATCTTGCGCAAGGCCTGGTAGCCACCGCGCGACTCGTAGTCTTTCAGGCGCCAGTTGCTGCCGTCCAGCCCGGTGACGATCTGCGGCGTGATGTGCCGGTCATGAAAACAGGTTTCCACGCCCTTGGCCTGGAACCGGGAAAGGTCCAACATCGCTGGGCTCATTTGGCTTGGCCCTTCAGCATTTCAACCAGATCGTCCAGCCTGGCGTTGTCCATGTAGCTGAGCATCTGCCGGTCGTTGACCAGCATCACCGGCGCATCGGCGCAGGCGCCCAGGCATTCGGTTTGCTGCACCGTGAACAGACCGTCGGCGGTGGTTTCACCGGCGCTGATGCCCAGCTTGTGACACAAATGTTCCAGCGCCTGCTGGCCATCGCGCAACTGGCACGGCAGGTTGGTGCAGACGTTCAGCTTGAACTGCCCCACCGGATGCTGGTTGTACATGTTGTAAAAGGTGGTGACCTCGTGCACCGCCATCGGCGCCATGCCCAGGTAAGCGGCAATCGTGGCCTCGGCGTCGGCCGACACCCAGCCCTGCTCTTGCTGGGCGATGGACAAACACGCCATCACCGCCGATTGTTTCTGGTCCGCCGGGTACTTGGCCACCTCGCGCGCAAAGCGCGCAAAAGCGGCCGCCGACAGCGGCGCGGTCTTGGGCAGGGCATGCGCCAAATTCGATTCAGGAGCGTTCATCGATCGATCTCGCCAAATACGATGTCCATGGTGCCGATGATGGCCACCGCATCGGCAATCATGTGGCCACGCGCCATCTCGTCCAGCGCGGCCAAATGCGGAAAGCCGGGCGGCCGGATCTTCAGCCGGTAAGGCTTGTTGGCGCCGTCGCTGACCAGGTAGATGCCAAACTCACCCTTGGGATGTTCCACCGCCGCGTAGGCCTCGCCCTCGGGCACGTGGAAGCCTTCGGTGAAGAGCTTGAAGTGGTGGATCAGCTCCTCCATATTGCTCTTCATGCCCACACGCGGCGGTGGCGCCACCTTGTGGTTGTCGGTGATCACCGGGCCGGGGTTGTTGCGCAGCCAGGCCGAGCATTGCTGGATGATGCGGTTGGCCTGGCGCATCTCCTCGATGCGCACCAGATAGCGGTCGTAGGTGTCGCCGTTGACACCGATGGCCATGTCGAAGTCCATGTGCT
>JANOBL010000209.1:0-11701 GCA_031411635.1 Betaproteobacteria bacterium | reverse complement strand
AGCTGCTGAGCGCACCGCCAAAATCGAGCTGTGACGCGAACAAACGGCCGGTGCTGGACTACCTGAAAAACTTTTACTTCGATGTGGAACTGCACGAGCTGCCGATGCGCCAGGCGCTGATCGACATCGTCGGCGCCGACCGCATCCTGTATGGCAGCAACTTTGGCGGCAGCGACGCGGTGCGCCACTACCTGACCGACGGCCTGCGTGACCTCACTGGCTGGGACACCCGTTTGTCGGTGCTGCGCTACCTGCATGCCACGCTGGGCGACAAGTTCCGGCCTTGCCCGCTGATCATCAAGAGGGTGGCGGCACGCCGCCTGGGCAGCAAGAGCGGGCATGGCGTCTACAAGTACGAGAGCGGACAGCGCGTGCCGGCCTCGGGCCTGAAGGCGAGTGCGCTGTGAGTGCAAACTTGGCAACACAGGCCACGCGAGCCGTGGTGATCGTCGGCGCCACCCGCACGCCGGTGGGCAAGTTCCGGGGCAGCCTGGCGGCGGTGCGTGCCGACCACCTGGGCGCCTATGTGATGGCCGAGCTGTTGCGCCGCAGCGCTGTGGCGTCTGCAGCGGTGGACGCCTACGCGGTAGAAAGCCACCGCCGCGCTGCGGCCGCTGCTGCTGCTGCTGGCTGGTTCCAGGCCGAGATCACACCTGTGCCGGTGACGGCGCTGCGCGATCAGACGCTGTTGGGCGAGGTGGCTGATTTCGGCGCTGACGAGGCCATCCGCCCCGGGACCGGGCTGGACAAGCTGGCCACGCTGAAGACTCCCTTTCGCACCGACGGCCGGGTGACGGCGGGCAATGCCACGCAGATCTCCGACAGTGTTGCCGCGCTGCTGCTGATGTCGGCCGCTGCGGCCGACCGCCTGCAAGTCAAACCGCGCGCCCGGGTGCGGGCCTCCACCACCGTTGAGTCCGACCCCACGCTGATGCTCACCGGCCCCCGATCGCGGCCACCCGCCGCGTGCTGGCGATGGCCGGGCTGACTTTGGACGCCATCGACCTGTTCGAGGTGAACGAGGCCTTTGCGCCAGTGCCGCTGGTGCGGATGCGTGAGCTGGGCGTGCCGCACTACAAGCTCAACGCCAACGGCGGCGCCATCGCGCTGGGCCACCCGTTGGGCGCCAGCGGGGCACGCATCATGGCGTCGATGCTGCATGCGCTGGAGCGGCGTGGTGGGCGCCACGCGCTGCAGGCCATCTGCTGCGCCGGTGGCATGGGCACCGCCACGGTCATCGAGCGGCTGAAGGCCCAGGTCGCTCTGCGAGAGCGATGCCGCTTCCCGTTCACCATTCACCCACCTGATTAGCCCCAAAGTTCAGCCTGGCCACAGCCCGCCCCCCTCACCCCAACCATCTCCCCTGAGTACAGGGGAGAGGGGGCTAACGCCCGATCCGTCTTGCTCCCTCTCCCGCTGGCGGGAGGGTTGGGGTGAGGGTGAACCGAGGTCACTGGCCATTGGCCGAGGTTGAGGGCGAATCAGCAATCAGTGGGGCCTGATCGATTGCGCGCCGTGTGTCCAAGTCCGACCGAGTTGAAGGAGCGCACGATGCAGACCACCGAGCTGAAACCGCTGATGCAGACGCTGGCACCGCACAAGGTGTTCAGCGCCCGGCTGCAGGAGCCAGCCTGCGAGGTGGCGGTGCAGGACATCCACTGGGCCGAGCCGGGCGCCGTGCACCTGCTGTCGGGCCGCTATTGTTTGATCGAGCTGGCCGAGCCACCGGCGCCCGGCCGCGCCCGCTACGAGGTGGAAACCGCCGATGGCCAGGCCCGCACAGCCGGCCGGCTGAACCTGATGCCACCCTGCTCATCGCGCACCGTGCGCTGGAACGCCGGTGACCGCCATGCGGTGGTCTGCCTGATGGAGCCCGAGCGCCTGGGCTTGCTGGGTGGCATCGCCTGGCGCTGGGATGACATCGATCCTGTCCGTACCGTGGACATGTGCAATCAGCGGCTGAGCACCGGCATGCAGTGGCTGGCCGAGGAGACGGCCTGCCCGTCCTTTGGCAGCGCGCTGCAGGCAAGCTGCATCCTGACGATGCTGGCGCTGGAACTGCACCGCCACTTCAGCGAGGACCGCACCGCGCCCAAGGCGGCCACGGGCCGACTGGATGCGCAGCAACTGGCGCGGCTAAAAAGTCTGGTGGAGGGCAATGACGCGCCCGAAGCGCTGTCGTTGGCCGCGCTGGCTGCTGCCTGCTGCCTGCCGGCTGCCGGCGCGCGAGCTGTCGACGATGTTCAAGGCCAGCACCGGCCAGACCTTGCGCAGCTATGTGGCGGCCACCCACATCGCGCGCGCCAAGCTGCTGCTGGCCGACGGGGAGTTGCTGGTCAAGCAGGTGGCCTACCGCAGCGGTTTTCGCAGAACTGCAGCGTTTGGTGATGCGTTCCGCCGTGCCACCGGCCCGACACCGGTGCAGTACCGGCAAGGGCTGGGGGTGTGTGCCCGGGAGGAGGTGGTGGCGCATTGAGGCGCGGCGCCTCAGGCTTCGCGAGGCGGCCCACAAAACCGGGATGTCAGTGGTAGTCGTCTTCGCGCTGGTGCCGCACAGCGGCCACGACAACAGTTGCCGCATCGACCACTTCGAACAAGGCGACATAGCCGGTGTTGCCGAAAGGGATGACGAGTTCGCGCAGAAAGGGGCTGTCTGCCGCCTTGCGGCAGGTGAAGGGCAAGCGCTCCAGCGCCTTCAAGCCGGCCTGGATGGCGGCCAGGGCCTCGGCTGCCAGCTCAAGGTCACCGCCGTCGCGGGCCAGCTCGCGCTCCAGCACAAAGTCGAACAGCCGCTCAAGATCGGCTTGCGCCTCCGCAGTGAGGCGTACTGCGTAGCTCACCCGCGTTGGGCGATGGCGCGCTGCCGCTTGGCGGCCCGCGCCGTGGCCAGCCGCTGTTCGAGCCGCTGCACCATCACCTCGGCGCTGACAGTGTTGCCGCTGGCACGCGCAGCGTCCAGCGAAGCGATGCCACGCTGCACAAAGGCCACTTGGTCCAACCTGCGTTTGACGCTGTCGCGCACCGATGCCTCGACAAAGGCCGACAGGCTTTCGCCTTCGAGCAGCACCTGCTCCAATTGCTCACGCAGCTCGGGTTCGACACGCACCGAAGGAAGGCTGGAGGATTTCATCGCCGAAATGTAGCGCAAATGCGCTGCAATGTGGGTACTGCCCGCAGAGGCGGCAGCGCTTGGGTTGCTCAGCCCGCGGCAGCCACGCCTCTTGCCGGCATGCGCCCCAGCGTCAGCAACAACAGCGGCCCCACGCTGCAGCAGCCCACCGCGTAGGCCAGCATCGGCCCGTAGCCCTCGCTGGCCTTGTACATCTCCGCAATCTTGAAGGGCGAGAGCATGCTGCCGGCGGTGATCAGGCCGAGGTGGATGCCAAACAGCCGGCCGTAGTGCTGCAGCCCGAAATAACGCGATACCAGGTAGGCTGACAAGTCGAACTCGGCGCCGGTGCCCACGCCCACCAGGCACTCCGCCAGCACCAGCAGCGCCAGGGGCGTGTTGGCGTCCGCCCCCACAGCATCAAGCAACCCAGCGCCGGCAGCGCCAGCGCCACGGCGGCCACACCGGGCGCCCGCAGCCGGTCGATCAACCAGCCGGCTGCCACCCGCCCGCTGATCAGCGCAATGCCAAAGCTGCCGAACACGCTGCCGGCCTGGGTGGCGGTCAAACCCAGATCGCGCAGCAGTGGCACGGTGTTGGTGACCATGCCGACGATGGCCGAGACCACCAGCGTCAGCGCCAGGTTCAAGGTCCAGAATTTGCGGGAGCGCACCGCGCTGCGGAAGTCGCCGCCCGGTGGGACAAGCACGCTGGCGGGTGACACGGCGGCTGCGGCTGCGGCTGCGGCTGCGACTGCGCTTGCAACCAACGGGCCGCGCTCTGCACCCTGGCTTTCGCGGAACCAGGCCCAGGCCAGCGGCCAGGTCAGCAGCAAGGGCAGGGCGTCCAGCACGATGAAGCCTGCGCGCCGGTCCCAGCGCGCCATGGCCCAGCTCAGCAGCGGTGGCAGGATGGCCGCCGACAGGCCCGAGCCGCACAGCACCAAGGCCAGGGCCAGCCCACGCCGCTGGTCGAACCACTGGCTGATGAGCTGGGTCCAGGTGACGAAGGTGACGCCGGTGCCGGCGATCGGTGCCAGGAAGAAGGCCAGGTAGAACCAGCCAATCGACCCCTGCACGCCAGTGACCGCCCACAGCGCCAACGTCGGCTAGGGCGCTGGCGCGGTCGCCGTTGATGTCGGCCACCACCACGGTGGCGCCCTCGGCCACCAAACGGCGGCAGGTGGCCTCGCCGAGCCCGACGCGCCGCCGGTGACGATGACGACCTGGTCCTTGAAGCGGTTGGGATGAGGCGTCATGGGATGGTCCTCACTCGTCCGTGCCCAGCACATTGCGCGCCGTGCCGTTGCGCTGGTCGCCCTCGCCCCAGGCAAACCAGTGGTTGGCCACACGCTTTTCGCCCACCCGCTGCCAGCGGCCCTCCTGCTGCACCGTGGGCACATGGCTGCCCAGGAAATCGAGCATGCGGCCTCGGGGGTCAGGCAGAAACTCCCATTGCTCACTAACTTCGATGGTGATCGACGCGTGTTTGATGAACGGGTCGCCGTCGTCACGGCTGACCAGCGCCTCCACGTCGGTGCTGGTGCGCACCTCGCCTTTTTCGTTGGTCAGAAAGGCACAGCCCAGGTTCTCATGCCCGACCAGGAATGTGCCGGCATCAATGCTGCCGTCGGTGTAGACGGTGGCACAGGCGCACCACACCACATGCTTGCGGTTGTTGATGATCAGGCACTTCCTGGCATGCACCTGGCCACCCTCGGCCATGTAGGACTGCTCCACCGCAACGATGCCCTTGACAGCGCGGCCGTCGATGGTGCCGCTCACATCGTAGAGCTGCGACAAGTAGAAAGTGCCCCAGTCCACGCCCGACAGCAGCCACTGCATGCCGGGGCCGATGTTGCGGCCGCGCAGGTCCAGCAGGCCGTTTTCCACCCAGTGCAAATGCTCGCCCGAGGTGTCCAGCAGTCAGGGTGTGTCGGGCTCGTCGGGTTGGCTGGTCCAGCGTGCGGTGTCGCCGAATTCTGTGCTCAGCAGCGCGCGCGTGGGCATCAGCGTCTGCGCGGTGGCCAGCATCCTGGCCTTGTCCATGCGCAGCGTCTCGCCGTCCAGGCGGGTGCTCAGGTAGATGAAGAGGGTGGCATTGGGCGTGCCAGTGGGCGAGTTGACGGCACGCACCATCGAGTACCGGTGGCCCTCGTCATCACGCAGCGTGCCAAACGGCATGGTCTTGCTCTGGTGCGGGCCGAAGAAGCCGCGCAGGTCGTGCATCGCCGCGCCGCTGCTGCGGTGCGGGGCCACCAGCATCTGGAAGGCGAAGTCGGCGCGGGCCGGCAAGCGGGGGAAGGTTTTCATGGTGATTTGACGGGGTGGTGATGCCGCATCATGGCCGCGCCGGGCAGGCCTGACGTGGGCGCCGCTATCGATGAAGTGGCCGATGGCATTGCCCAAGTGCGTGGCGCAGATACGCAGGGCGGGGGCCGCTTGCACTGGCTGCAAAACATCCGCCGCCAACCCAGGCCTACCCGCCAAAGCGGGTGGCCGGCTTCTACGGCCTGGCGTCAGCCACTCAGCCGCCCGAACGAAGCAAGTGGTACAAAGCTTGCTAAACGTCCCCAGAGGCAGCCGTGCAGGTTCGGCAGGCCACAACCCCCTTGGCATCCGCAAAGAATGAAAGGCTCCCATGGCCACTTCACACTCCCCGGCGCGGCGCCAGGCGATGCGCTGGTTCAGCGCCCTGGGCGCAGGCAGCGCCTTGCCTTTAGTGACACCGGCCTTGGCGCAGGGCAAGTACCCCGACCAATTGATAAAGCTCGTCGTTGCGCTTCCCGCCGGGGGCAGCGTCGACATGGTTGCCCGCGCCTTGGCCCAAAGGCTGGCCGCAGCCTTGGGGCAGCCCTGGGTGGTGGACAACCGGCCGGGCGGCTCGGGGCAGATTGGCATGCCCGTCGTGTCTCGTGCAGCGCCCGACGGCTACACCCTCACGCTGTCGCCCGCGTCGTTTCTGACCACTAACAAGAGCACCTTCAAGAAGCTGCCCTACGACCCGGAAACCGACTTTGCACCGGTATCGCGCCTGGTAAACCAGCCGATGGTGCTGGTCGTCAAGGACCGGCAGAAATACCCCAGCGTGGCGGCACTGCTCGCCGTTGCCCGCGCTGCGCCGGGCAGCCTGAGCTATGCCTCATCGGGCGACGGCAGCCCCCAGCATCTGGGTGGCTTGATGTTCGAGACCCGCACCCAGACCAAGCTGCTGCACGTGCCCTACCGGGGCGGGGCACTGGCCATCAACGACACCATTGGTGGGCAGGTGGAAGCGATGTTTGCGGTCATGCCCGAGGCCGTGCCCCATGTGCAGACCGGCCGCTTGCATGCCCTGGGCGTCATGAGCCCGAGGCGATCGCCCGTGATGCCGCAGGTGCCCAGCATGGCCGAGGCAGGCATTGCCGACCTCAACCTGTCGGCCTGGATGGCCTTGCTGGCCCCAGCGAAAACGCCACGCCCCATCATCGATCAGCTCAATCGTGCGGTGGCAGCCGCGTTCGACGCCGAGCTTCGCGCCAAGCTGGCCGAGAGCGGCATCGAAGTGGCCACAAGCACCCCGGAGGAATTGCAGCAGCTTATCGCCCACGACATCAGGTTGCATGCCGAGTTGGTGAAGGCGGCGGGCTTGGTGCCGCAATAGTCTGCACGGCCCCATATACCGCACCTTCGTTGAAGGCAACAGCCGTCTGGCCATGCGGGTCCGCGCCGATGACAAGGCGACGCTGATGCGGGCCGTGGCCCTGGAACATACCGACAGGACGGACTTCGTGCTCCGGCATGCCTTGGATGCTGCCCGCAAGGTGATTGAGCAGGCCGAGCGCGTGACGCTGTCCGAGCGCGACAGCCTGCGGGTGCCGGCCGCGCTGGAGAACCCGCCAGCACCCAATGCCCGACTGGTGGGCGCGGCGATGCGTCTGCCCAAGCGGCCGTGACGCTGCCTGATTGGCGGGAGGCGCCGATCTCGAAGCTGCACGCCCGCGAGGCCTTTGACTTTGGCGATGCGCTGCTGAATGACTTTTCAGTCGCCATGCCCGGCAAAGCCACGAATGGGGCGGCTCCAAAACCTTTGTTGCCGCACCGGTAGACGATGCGGCGCGCGTTCTGGGCTTCTACAGCCTCAGCCCAGCCGCCATCGATCATGCGCGCACTCCCGCGCTGGTAAGCAAAGGTTCGGCGCGCTACGAAGTGCCGGTTTTCCGCTTGGGCCGCCTGGCCGTGGACCGCCAGATGCAGGGCCTTGGCCTGGGCGGCCAGTTGCTGCTGTCCGCCGGCCGGCGTTGCATCCAGGCGGCCACTGAAGTGGGGGGCGTCGTCCTGCTGATCGACGCCACGGACGAGCGTGTGGCCGCTTGGTACCAGTCCTGCGGCGCGTTGCCACTGTTGGACACACCCCTGTCGCTGCTGCTGCCACTGGCCACGGTGGCGGTAGCGCTGAAAGCCGCAGGGCATGGCCAGCGCGGTCGCGCAGGGCCGTGAGTCTTACCCCAGGCCGTTGTCGTCGTTTTGTGCTTTCGCCCGCCGCCGCGCCGGCCGGTCCGCCCGCCCCAGGTAGGCATCGATCAACGTGCCGCCATCCAGCAGCGGCCGGGCCGACTCGAACAGGTTCTTGAGCAAATGTTGCTTGGCCACTTTGCTCAACCCCCTCGGGGGGCTGAGCCCGCGCACGATGGCCCGGAAGGGGCCTTGTGGCTGGCGAAGGCCTCTGGGCTTGCAAGCCCAGAGGCGGACGACGTATGTCGTCGGCCTTGGGGGCGCTCATGAAAAGGATGTGCACTGCAGTGAAACGCTCGCCCAGCGGGTTAGGGCCTGTCGACAGCACGGCCTTGATGTGCCGCATCACAGCGACGCTCAGCCCGGTCATCGCGGCGTCTTGCACCAGCATCTGGTGGCCCTGCATGTAGAGCAGCGGCTTGGTCAGGCCCACTTGGTAGAACAGCCAGCTCAGGTAGCGCGCGCGCTGCGGCTGGCCGGCGGCAACCCCGATGGGCGAGTCCGGAAACAGGTCAGTCACACCCCTTCACCCCAACCCCTGAGTACGGGGGAGAGGGGGCAAGCCATGAAGATTCGTCGCGTGATCGTCGGTACCCGCGCCAGCGGCAAAGCGCAGATTCTGCGGGACAGTGCAGCGCCGCGCGCCATCGACTTTGCGCAGGTCCCAGGGTTCTCGCCCACGCTGCTGTGGCCACGCCCGCCGTGCCGGAGGTGCACTGGCCTATTTCCCGCGCCTGGGTGAGCCGCTGTCACAAACGGCTGGAACCATGAGCGGCGGCGAGCAGCAGATGGTGGCAGTCGGGCGGACGATGATGTCGTCCCCACGGTGCCCGATGCTGGATGAGCCGTCGCCGGGCTTGGCGCCTTTGATGACCGACGGGCTGTCTTGTGCACTGCGCGAGATCAGCAACGAAGTTGCCTGCGTGCTGCCGATCGAGCAAACGAGTTCCAGGCCCTGTCGGTTGCCGGCCATGGCCAACATGCACTGCGCTCGGGTCAGTGGGCCGCTGACTTGTCCATTGCCAGCAGGCTCTCGGTCACGTTGCGCTCGGTGGAGCGGATGTGGTTTTGAACCAGGCCGGTCGCTTTGTCGAGGTCGCGCGCGACGACGGCATCGACGATGCGTTGGTGCTCAGCGCCCTTGGCGCGTTTGGCCTTGCGGAATCTGGCAGAGAAGCGGCGGTAGCGCTCCGCCTGGTCGAACAGGGATTCGACCATTGCCTTGAGCAGTGGTGAAGAGCAACCGGCGTAAATCGTCAGGTGGAAGCCGCGATGGCGTTCAGACCACTTGTCGTCCAGCACAAGCGGGCCGTCGGACAGCCGTTTCTCGATCATGGACAGGCCATGGAAGGCGGCGACAACCTGGCCCTCCCAGTCATCGCTGCCGTGGACCAGCGCATCGCGAAGTGCCTCGGTCTCGATCAACAGCCGTACCCGCGTCAGGTCGACAATGCCTTCCACCGAGATGGGTGCAACCCGAAAGCCCCGGTTGTCCAACGACCTGACCAAGCCTTGCTCCACCAGGCGATTCAGTGCCTCCCGCAGTGGACTGCTGCTCAAACCGAACTTGCGGCTCAACTCCTCAACCCGAAGTCGGTCGTCGGGCTCGAACTCACAGCGCACGATGGCCTGGCGCAACGCCTGATAGGCCTGCTCGCCAAGCGGTGTCGCGTCGACGTCCTTGGTAGCGGGTGCGGATACGGAAGTGCCCATATTGACAACTATGCCATGCGCATGTATTGCGCTCAAGCCATGCTTTGCGCCCTAAAAGTGTTTTGTGCACGAAATTTGTCGACCTGACGCAACTGGCATGGCATCGAGCGTGACCCGCCGCGTCAGCCCCATCAGCAGCAGCGCCAGGCCGGCAGACGCCAGCAGCGAGGCATTGACCGACGCATGGCTGGCCACCGTACCCCACAGCGCCGCACCCAGCGTGCTGCCACCCATGATGGCCATCTGGTAGATCGCCATGCCGCGTGCACGCAGCGTGGCCGGCGGCGCAAGCTGGGCTGCCATCGTCAGCGTATTGACGACGCACAGCCACACGGTGCCCGACAGCGCCAGTGCCGGCAGCATCCAGGGCAGCGAGGGCGCAATCACGGCGGCCACGGTGGCCACGACGTACAGCAGCACACCGATGTCCAGCACCCGGTCGCGCGCCGCCACACCGGGCAAACGGGGCAGGGCCACCGCCGCCAGCACCGCGCCGGCGCCGACGGCGGTGAGCAGCAGCGCGTAGGTGGTGGGCCCCGGCGCCAGGCGCTTGGCCACCAGTGGCAGCAACGCCACCAGCGCGATCGAGTGCAGGAAGAAGGCAAACGCGCGCAGCAGGATGGCCCGCAGTGCGGCCGATTGCCGGGCATACCGCAGGCCCTCGGCCATGGCCGTCCACAGCGGCGTCGGATGGCCGGTGGTCGGTGGCGCAGCGGCAGGCGCACGCAGGATCAGCGCGCAAGCGCCACCATCGTCGGGCTGGGGCTGATCTGCGACATGGTCCACGCAGCAGTCACATCCTGCATCCACATCGCCAGGTTGCCTGTCAGCCAGGCCAGCCACAGCAAGCGGAAGGCCGGTTCGGCCAGTGGCCAGCGCTGGGCCGCCGGCCGGGCCGCCGCGCCGGGCTCAGTCATCGGGCCCGCTGGCGCTGGCAAAACCCCGAAACTGCTGCAACTGCTAGGCGCTCATCTCGGGCGGCTCCAGGTGGTAGGCCACCAACAGCCGGCCCGGCTCGAAGCGGTAGGTCCCCGGTCTTTCAATCACGACATTTCGGGTGCCGCAGGTCATGGCTGCTTGACGAAGTAGCGCACCGACAGCCGCCCCTCGTCAAAGTGGTAGAGGGTGAGGGTCATGGGTGTCCTTGGGGTGTCTTGCGGTGTACGGGATGGCGCGGATCAGAGACCGCTGACCGGCTTCCACCAGTGCCGCGCGCTGGCCCGGGCCTGGATCTGCAAGTGCAACCAGGCCTGGCCGACGGCCAACTCGGCCGCCTTGCGCGTCAGGCCCAGGCCCAGCAGCACCAGCGTGGTGGTTTCGCGCAGCGTGGCGGGGTCCAGCGCGCCGGTCTTCAGCACCCGGCGCGCACCTTCGACGCTGACGCCGATCACCGGGTCGATCGCGGCATCCAGCGATTCAAATTTCAGCCGGCCTTGCAGGCGGCCATCTTCCAGGCAGCGGCTGACGATCAGGCTGCGGGGGTCTTGGCCGGCCATGAAGGCGATGAAATCCATGCGCGAGATGAAGGCGGCATGGCGTGGCTCCATCGCGGCGCGGGCCATCGCCATCAACGGGCCGGCGGCAGTGCGCACCGCCGCATCGGCGATGCCGTCGAAAAGCTGCTCAAAGCTGGACAGCATCTCGGCGGCGGTGCGTTGGCCGATTTCGGCCAGCACCTCGTCGAGTGAATCGAAGTATTTGTAGAGGGTGCCGCGCGAGACCTCGGCGTGCTGATGCAGCACCCGGCGGTGGCCGGTGCGGTGGTGTTCGGCCTGCCCGATGACGAGTGGGGGCAGTGGGTGCAGGCGGTGGTGCAGCCGGTGGCGGCGGCGGCGGTGGATGGGCCGCTGGACCAAGTGACGCTTCGCGCAGCGCTGCTGGCCTGGTGCAAGCGGCAATGGGCCGGCTTCAAGCTGCCGCGTGACATCGCCTTTGCCGAGCTGCCGCGCGACGATGCCGGCAAGATGGCGCGGGCGGCAGTGCGGGGGCGGGGTTTGTGGCGGGCAGCTTGGGCCCTTGGCACAACCGCTGAAAACGCGAACGCCCCGCAAGCGGGGCGTCCGGTCAGCGCTGATCCGAGATAAGGCCCATCAGGGCGAAGCCCGAACCGGGCTTGCTGGCGTCAGCTCACTTTGTGCTGGTGGCAGTCTTGCTGGCCTTGACGGCCATGTCAGTGGCAGCCGCAAAACTCTTGCCGGCCGTCTCGACCGCTTGCTTGGTTTGCGCCTGGGCGGTTGCCACGGCAGTTTGCCCGGTCGTCAGCGCGTTCTTGAAAGCCGCAACAGCGGCTTCGCTGCCTGCGGGCGCCTGCTTCATCGCGGCCTCGATGCTTGCCAGGGCCTGGGCTTGCACATCGGCAAACTTGCCTTCGGCAGCCTTGCCCAGC
>JANOBL010000208.1:0-3710 GCA_031411635.1 Betaproteobacteria bacterium | reverse complement strand
GATGCTGGACCAACGCCTGCCGGGGCATGGTGAACCGGTGGCTGAGCTGCAGGCGCGTGGCATCTTGCTGGATGGCAGCACCGAGGGAGGCAAGCAGCGCTTGCTGCTGCAGATCTTCACGCAGACCCAGCTTGGCCCGGTGTTTTTTGAGTTCATCCAGCGCAAGGGCGACGATGGTTTTGGCGAGGGCAATTTCAAGGCCTTGTTCGAGTCGATCGAGCGTGACCAGGTGCAGCGCGGTGTGCTGCAGACCACATGAGCCCGCTGCCAGCCGCTGAACGCCAGGCCCTGCTGGCCACGCTGCCGGGCTGGCAGCACGACACGCAGCGCGACGCCATATCACGCAGCTTCCGCTTTGCCGATTTCAGCCAGGCGTTTGGCTTCATGGCCGAGCTGGCGCTGGTGGCCGAGCGTTGCAACCACCACCCGGAGTGGTTCAACGTCTACAACAAGGTGGACATCGTGCTGACCACCCACGATGCCGGTGGCCTGACCCAGCGTGACATCGCTTTTGCCCGCGCTGCCGATGCGGCCTTCCAACGCTTTGCACCAGCGCCATGAACAGCCCCGTTAAACACGGCCTGGCTGCCGGCGCCCAACCCAGCCGCGCCGATTGGACGATAGACCAGGGCTGGCAGCACTACAGCGCTGCCGACCACGCGGTGTGGAAGACGCTGTTTGAGCGCCAAAGCAAGCTGCTGCCCGGCCGCGCCTGCGATCAGTTCATCGCTGGCATGCATGCCTTGCCGATAGGCGCCGACCAGATTCCCGATTTCGAGCGCCTGAGCGAGGTGCTGATGCAACACACCGGCTGGCAGGTGGTGGCGGTGCCCGGCCTGGTGCCCGACGAGGTATTTTTTGAGCATCTGGCGAACCGGCGTTTCCCGGCCGGCCAGTTCATCCGCCGGCCCACCGAGCTGGACTACCTGGAAGAGCCCGATGTCTTCCACGATGTGTTTGGCCATGTGCCGATGCTGATGAACCGGCAGATTGCCGACTACATCCAGGCCTATGGCGTGGGTGGGCTGCGGGCGCAAAAACTGGGCCAGTTGGCGCAGCTTGCGCGGGTGTACTGGTACACGGTGGAGTTTGGCCTGGTGCAGCAGGCCGATGGGCTGCGCATTTACGGCTCGGGCATTGCATCGTCGTTTTCGGAAACCCGGTTTGCGCTGGACGACCCGTCGCCCAACCGCATCCGGTTTGACCTGGATCGCGTGATGCGCACCCGCTACCGGATCGACGATTTCCAGGAAAGCTACTTTGTGATCGGCAGTCTGGACGAGTTGCTGGACCTGGCGCACATCGACTTTGCACCGCATTACCAGCGCATCGCCGGCCTGCCTGAGCATGAGCCCGGCGAGGTGCTGCCAGGCGACCGGGTGCTGGTGCGTGGCAGCGGGGCCTACCACGCACGCGGTTGAACCAGCGGGTTGAAGCGGCGAATGGCGGCGGTGGTGGCCGCGCAAACAACGCGACAATCCGCCGATGCTGACCATCAACAAACTCATCCCCGGCGGCCGTGGCCTGGCCGCCGTGCTGATCAAACGCGCCGCAACGGTGGAACTGGACTGGGACGTGCGGCAAAAAAGCCGTTTCGACGCCAGCGACTCCCAAGGCCGCACGCTGGGCGTGTTTTTGCCACGTGGCACTGCCGCCCGGGGCGGTGATGTGCTGGTGGCCGAAGACGGCTCGCTGATCCGGGTGCTGGCCGCACCGCAGCCGGTGCTGGTGGTGCGGCATTGCGCTGAGCACGGCAGCCCGTTTGACCTGCTGCGCGCCGCCTACCACCTGGGCAACCGCCATGTGGCGCTGGAGCTGCAGCCCGACCATTTGAAGCTTGAGCCCGACCATGTGCTGGCCGACATGCTGCGCCAGCAACACCTGATCGTGACCGAGGCCAACGAGGCGTTTGAGCCCGAAGGCGGGGCCTATGCGCTGGGGGGTCATGGACACGGCCACGACCACGACCACGACCACGACCACGACCACGGCCACGGCCACGGCCACGATCACCAGCACGGCCACTGAATGGTGATGCGTCGCGCAAAGCCGCCTGGGCGGCCAGCGCGGCCGGTGCGCGCGCCAGCACCCGCCCTGCCAGCCACCGCGCTGTTGCAACTGATGTGGCTGGCCTCGCCAGCGCTGCCAGTAGGCGGGTTCAGCTACTCCGAGGGCCTGGAAGCGGCCATCGACGCTGGCCATGCGGCCGACGAAACCGGTGTTGGCCGCTGGCTGGTTGATCAACTGGTGTTGAGCCTGCAGCGCGCCGACCTGCCGCTGTTGGCCAGCGCCTACCAGGCCTGGCAACGCCACGACAGTGCGCGCATTGCCGATCTCAATGCCTGGGCCCTGCAAACCCGCGAAACCCGCGAGCTGCGCCAGCAAGCCGAGCAAATGGGCCGATCCCTCAGCGATTGGTTGCGCCAGCGCCAACCCAGCGATGCACGGGTACCGGTGCTGGCAGCGCTGCAGCCGGCACCCACCTGGCCGGTGGCTTATGCGCTGGCAGCGGCGCTGACCGGCGCACCAAGGCGTGAGTCGCTGCTGAGCTTTGGCTTTGGCTGGGCCGAGAACATGGTGCAGGCGGCGATCAAATCGGTACCGCTGGGCCAAAGCGCCGGCCAGCGCCTGCTGGGCCGGCTGGCCGAAGCGCTGCCTGGCGCGGTGGACGCAGCCATCCGCACCGCCAATGCCGGCGACGGCGCGCGGCAAAACCTGGCGCCGATGCTGGCGATCCTGTCGGCGCGGCACGAGGCGCAGTACTCCAGGCTGTTCCGTAGCTGACACACATCCGGCGGCAGTGCCCACTGCGGCATGATCGGTGCTTGCCGCCCTCTGTTGACGCCGAAAAGCCCCCCATGCCCAGCCTGCACACCCTCCCCCGCCGCAGCAAAAAGCTGCCCCCTTTGCGTGTCGGCGTCGGCGGCCCGGTGGGCTCGGGCAAAACCACGCTGGTGGAAATGCTGTGCAAAGCGATGCGTGATCGATGGGACATCGTGGTGGTCACCAACGACATCTACACCAAGGAAGACCAGCGCTTGCTCACCGTGGCCGGCGCGCTGGAGGCCGACCGCATCATGGGCGTGGAGACTGGCGGCTGCCCGCACACCGCCATCCGCGAGGATGCATCGATCAACCTGGAGGCGGTGGACCGCATGCTGGACAAATACCCCGATGCCGACATCGTGTTCATCGAATCCGGTGGCGACAACCTGGCCGCCACCTTCAGCCCCGAGCTGAGCGATCTGACGATTTACGTGATCGACGTGGCGGCCGGCGAGAAGATTCCGCGCAAGGGTGGCCCGGGCATCACCAAGAGCGATTTGTTCGTCATCAACAAGACCGACCTGGCGCCGTACGTGGGTGCCGATCTGGCGGTGATGGAGGCCGACACCCGCCGCATGCGGCCCGAGTTTGCCGGCCGCCGGCCGTATGTGATGTGCAACCTGAAAACCCGTACCGGCCTGGCCGAGGTGGTGGCCTTCATCGAGCGCAAGGGCTTGCTGGTCGGCGCCTGAACCAGCCCCACATGGCCAGCCTCGTCGGTGATCTGCAGCAGATTTGACGCAATGCAGTTATTGAGAATGGTTCTTGTTATTATTGAAAGCCTCATTTCTTGATCCAAACACCCACCATGTCCCAACGTCGTCACCTGTCGCTGCTGCTCATCAGCCTCACCGGCCTCGGTTTGGTGCCCACCCAGGCGCTGG
>JANOBL010000207.1:0-4602 GCA_031411635.1 Betaproteobacteria bacterium | reverse complement strand
GTGAAAAGCCAGCAAATCATCGTCTTCGTAGACCTTGCGCGACGGAATCTGGCCGGCAACGATCTTGCAGAACAGGCAGTTGGGATCGGTGTGCATGGTGGTTTCAGGATCGGGGTGGGGTCAAGCCGGCATCGCCTGGCGGTCGTTCAGCGCCAGCCAGCCGCGCAGCACGCGGTACAAAAACCACAGCGAGATCAGGCCCCAGGCCACCCAGCCCGGTGCGATCAGCAGCAGCCACAGCGGCGATGTGACGGTGTACAGGACTGCGGCAACCACCACGCTGCGGATACGCCAACTGAAATGGCTGGCCTGCCAGGAGCCAGCGGCATCACCGCGCTTGACCAAGTCCAGCACAAAGGCCACCAGCAGCAGCAATACGCTTCCCTGGGCGCCGGGCAGCACCGCACCCACCGCAACGATGGCATGCAGCGCATAGCTGATGTGGCCCACGGTGCGCAGCGAGGCCTCGGTGTTGGCGCTCAACACCACAGTGGTGGAAATATCGTTCATCACAAACCCTCCTGTTCACGCTGCGCGACCTTGCCGAACTTGCGATTGGCGAATTCTTCCAGCCCGGATAAACCTTCACGCCGCAGCAACTCGGCCAGCACATCGGCCGGTGTCAGGCCAAAGTGCGCCAGCGCGATCATCGAGTGAAACCACAGGTCGGCCACCTCGTAGACGATCTTGGCCGGCTCGCCGTCCTTGCCGGCCATCACCGCCTCGGTGGCTTCTTCACCCACCTTCTTCAAGATGGCGTCGGTCCCCCTGGCAAACAAGCGGGCGACATAACTTTTTTCCGGGTCGCCGCCGTTGGCGGGCTTGCGCGATTCGATGATCGCGGCCAAACGCGCCAAATGGTCTTGTGAGAGGTCTTGCGAGCTTGGCACTGTCATTTGCGGTAGATCTTCTCGGGGTCTTCCAGCACCGGCTCGACGCTGAGCCATTGCCCATCCTGCAGTTGCCGGAAGAAGCAGCTATGGCGGCCGGTGTGGCAGGCAATGCCGGGTGCACCGGGTTGATGGCCGAGCTGCGTTACCTGCAGCAGCACCACATCGCCGTCGCAATCGATGCGCAGTGCATGCACCTGCTGAAAGTGGCCACTTTCTTCGCCCTTGTGCCACAGCCGTTGACGTGAGCGGCTCCAGTACACCGCCTGGCCACGCTTCACCGTGAGCGCCAGCGATTCGCGGTTCATGTAGGCAAACATCAGCACGTCGCCGCTGCCCGCCTCCTGCGCGATCACTGGCACCAGGCCGTTGGCGTCCCACTGGATGTTGTCTAGCCAATTCATGGCCGCGAGTGTAGCCACCACCACCTTGGCCCGCCGGGGGCGATTCAGGCCAGATCGGTGCCGGTGTAGGCAGCGGCCAGCGGCAGGTCAGCCGCCGTCAGGCCTTGCGTGGGCAGCAGGTCACCGGCGCTGCACAGCCGCGTGCCCCAGCCGCCCTGGGCGTCGCGCAGATGCACTTCGGCGCGCATCTCGTCCTGGCTGACGATCCAGTAGGCGCGCAGGCCGGGCAGGCGCTGGTAGGCGATGCGCTTTTCGCGGCGGTCGGTCTGGGCGGTGGACTCGCTCAGCACCTCGACGATCAGCGCGGCGTCGGTCAGCAGCTTGACATCACCCGCCGGGCCGGCCGCGCAGTGCACCAGCACATCGGGGTAGTACACGCTGTCGGTGGCCTGTACCTGCAGTTTCACGTCGTTGATGAAAACCTGGCAGGGTGCGCCGGCCAGTTCTTGCAACAAGCGGGCGTAAATGTTGCCGGTAATGCGGTTGTGCCGCAGCGTGCCACCCGTCATCGCGTAGACATGGCCGCCCAGGTATTCGTGCCGAACCGGCGACGACTCTTCGGCCGCCAGGAAATCGGCCAAATCAAGGGGTTTGCGCAAGGCGTTGGACATGCAAACCAGTTTAGGAGGGTCTGGCAACCGGTTCAAGCGGGCGCCGCCGGCTTCAGCCCTGCAACGGCCCGAGGTGGCCGCGCTCGGCGGCAAACCAGCGCAGCACCGGCAAGGTGCCCGGCAACACCGGCGCCACGATCACCGGCAAACCGCTCCAGGCCATTTGCTGCTGCTCGCGCATCTGGAAATCACCAGTCCAGTCGTAGACCTTGCAGAAGTGCAGCCGCACCCGGGCATGCGGGTAATCAAAAACTTCTTGCTGCCACGGCTGCACTGTGCCGATGGTGATGCCCAGTTCCTCGTGCAGCTCACGCCGCAAGGCCTGGGCCAGCGTCTCGCCGGGCTCGAACTTGCCGCCCGGAAACTCCCAGTACCCGGCGTAGACCTTGCCTACGGGGCGGCTGGTCAGCAGAAAGGGGCCCTCCTGGCCCTGGGCGTCGCGCTGGATCAGCACGCCCACCGCCACGTCGGTGATGCTCCGCTCGGCGCGGCTGACACCGTCCACCGAGGTGATGGGTTGATCAAGCTCAGACACGGTCCAGCCCGTCCGGCGCCGGGCTGTCGGTGGATGCAGGGGATGCTGCGTCGCCAAGCTGGCCGCCGCGCCCGGCCCAATCCCGCGCAAACTGGTAAGCCACCCGGCCCGAGCGTGATCCCCGCTCCAGCGCCCACACCAGCGATGGCTGGCGCGCGCTGGCAATCGTGGCCTCGGTGATGCCAAAGTGTTGCAACCACTGCGCGACGATCGCCAGGTACTCGGGCTGGCTGAACGGGTAGAAGCTGATCCACAGGCCAAAGCGCTCGGACAGCGAGATCTTCTCCTCCACCACCTCGCCCGGGTGCACCTCGCCGTCATCGGTGTGGGTGTAGCTCAGGTTCTCCTTCATGGTCTCGGGCAGCAGATGGCGGCGGTTGCTGGTGGCGTAGATCAACAGGTTGTCGCTGGCGGCGGCGATGCTGCCGTCCAGGATGGATTTCAGCGCCTTGTAGCCTGGCTCGCCTTCGTCAAAACTCAGGTCGTCGCAGAACACGATGAAACGCTCGGGCCGGTGCGCCACCAGGTCCACCAGGTCGGGCAGGTCCACCAGGTCGGTTTTGTCGACCTCGATCAGGCGCAGGCCCTGCGGCGCATAGTGGTTCAAGCAGGCCTTGATCAGCGAGCTTTTGCCGGTGCCGCGGGCGCCGGTCAGCAGCACGTTGTTGGCCGGGGTGCCGGCCACAAACTGCGCGGTGTTGCGCACCAGGCGCTGTTTTTGGCCATCCACTTCTTTCAGGTCGCTCAGCGCAATCGGTGCCACATGGCGCACCGGCTGCAGCCAGCCGGCGTTGCCACGCTTGCGGTAGCGGAACGCGATCGCCGCATCCCAATCGGGTGCGCCCAGCGCCTGGGGCAGCAGTTTTTCCAACCGGGCCAGTAAATGATCGGCACGGTGCAGCAGGGATTCAAGCGCGGTGGAACTCATGCAGCCAGTGTATTCAGACCCATTCGCTCAAACCGACTGAACGGCTGCCGCCGCACCGGGCAGCACCGCATAAATCCGGTCGTGCGCCGTGCGTGGCAGCGCGTGCATGCCGGTGAAGCCGCCAAACGCCGGCAGCACACCCACCGCCGGGCCGAAGTGAAAACACGGCAGCCGCAGCCGGACAAACCCCCGCCCCCCCCCCCCCCCACGCCCACCCACTCCCCCGCTGGGGTGCACAGGGCCGGCCCGCACGTCGGCGCCGGCCACCGGCTCGGGATGGTGGGCCAGCGCCCAGGGGCCACGCTGCAGCGGGCCGTCCAACACCTGGATGCCCAGCGCGGCCGGTGGATCACCGGCATGCAAGTCGTGGTTGCCACGCACCAGCGTCAGGTCCAGCGCTGCATGGCGCAGCCGCCAGGCCACCACCGCCGCCATCGTGGCCGCCGCGTGCGAGCGTGCGGAATGCAGAAAATCACCCAGGAAGACGATGCCACGTGCGCCGGTGGCGGCGATCAGCACATCCAACCGCGCCAGCGCCTCTGACGTGCTGCCCTGCGGCACCGGCACGCCCAGCCGGCGAAACGACACCGCCTTGCCGATGTGCGCATCGGCCACCAGCAGCAGGCCCAGGTCGGGCTCAAACGCGGCTTTCTGCGGCCAAAGCTGCAGCCGGCCGGCGCCGTCGGGCAGCTTGAACCAGGCCGCAGCCGCGTCTGCGGCAGGTGGCATCAAACCGTCCAGCGCAGCAACAGCCCGTCCAGTTGCTCGGTCGGGCTGCGCCGGAAGCCCGAGCGCACAAAGCGCTGCAGCCGGCCGATCGCCAGCGCGCTCAGGCCCGAGGCCAGCGCCTGGGCATCCAGCGTGGGCGTGGCCGATGCACCGGCCTCCCCTTGCAGGCGCAGGCATTGCCGCAACTGGCCTTCCACCCGGTCGAAAAACTGGTTCATCCGGGTGATCAGCCGCTCATGCTCAAACACCAATGCATCCCCCACCATCACGCGCGCCATGCCGGGGTTTTTTTCGCCAAACTGCAGCAGCACGGTGATGATGCGGCGCGCCTGCAGCGCCCCGCCCACCTCGCGCTCGGTGACCTGGTTGACCAGCGTGAACACACTGGCTTCGATGAACTCGATCAAGCCCTCGAACATCTGCGCCTTGCTGGCGAAATGGCGGTACAGCGCGGCCTCGCTGACCTGCAGCCGCGCCGCCAGCGCGGCGGTGGTGATGCGCTCGG
>JANOBL010000206.1:0-4918 GCA_031411635.1 Betaproteobacteria bacterium | reverse complement strand
GCCAGCGGCCTGGGCAGCGGCGATCAGTGCCACGCGTCGCGCCTCGGGCACAACGCGGCCCGACGGGTTCTGAAAGTTGGGCAGCAGGTAGGCAAAGCGGGTGCCGGGTGCGTCATGCGGCAGCGCGCGGATCGATTCGGGCAGCGGCCCGTCGGCATCACCGGCCAGGCTGGTGTAGATCGGCTCGTAGGGGTTGAAGGCCTGCAGCGCGCCCAGGTAGGTGGGGGTTTCCACCGCCACCGGCGCACCGGCGTCGACCATCACCTTGCCCACCAGGTCCAGCCCCTGCTGCGAGCCGGTGGTGATCAGCACCTGGCTGGCGCCCAGGCGCTGGCCTGACGCCGCCAGGTGCTGGGCCACCCATTCGCGCAGCGGTGCATAACCCTCGCTGGACGCGTACTGCAAGGCCTCGCGCGGGGCGTCGGTCAGCACCTTGTTGCAGGCATCGCGGATGGCCTCCACCGGAAAGGTGTCGGCCGACGGCAAGCCACCGGCCATCGACAGCACGCCGGGCTGCTCGGTCACCTTGAGGATCTCGCGGATGATCGACGGATTCAATCGGGCGCTGCGGCGCGCCTGCTGCCAGAGACTCATGGGGTTTCCTTGCGAAATTCGGACTGACGTGCGGCAGCGGCCGGAGCCACCGCCATGCGTTTGGACAAAAACACCGTGGCCATCACCGCCAATGCAAAACCAACGGTGGCCGCATCCAGCGCCTCGCCCAGCAGCGGCACGGCCAGCGCCATCGACAAAAACGGCTGCAGCAACTGCACCTGGCTGACCCGCAGCATGCCACCCAACTGCAACCCCCGGTACCAGGCAAAAAAGCCCAGCCAGACCGAAAACACCGAGACGTACAAAAATCCGCCCCAGGCCTGCCAGCGCACGGTCACCGCCAGCGTGCCGGGCCAGCAAGCCCAGGCCACCGGCAAGGTGATCGGCAAACAGGCCACCAGCACCCAACTGATCACCTGCTGCGGCGGCATCGCCGGCTGGCCATCACCCTGCGGCGCCGACAAGCGCGCGCCGTAGACATAGCCAAACCCGCCCCACAGCACCGCCAGCAACAGCAGGCCATCGGCGGCTTGCAGGCCGGCGCCACCTTTCCAGAACGCAAAACCCACCACCAGCAGCGTGCCCAGCAACGCACAGGCCCAGAAACCCAGGCTGGGCCGTTGCCGCATCACCAGCGCGGCGATCACCGCCGTTGCAATTGGCAGCAGGCCCGACACCACCGCCGCATGCGCGGCATCCACCCGCTGCACCGCCAGACCCAGGAACAGCGGAAAACCAAACACCACGCCCAGCGAGGTAAGCCCAAGCTGCCGCCACTGGCTGGCGCGCGGCCGGGGCGCGCGCACCAGCAGCAGCCAGGCTGCCGCCAGCAAACCCGCCAGCGCGGCGCGGCCAATCGCCACAAACACCGGCGGCAACTGCGGCGCCGCCAGCGTGCCCGAGGCCAGGCGCGTCATCGGGATCGTCAGCGCAAAAACCAGCACGCCCAGCGCGCCCAGCAGCCAGCCCTGCGTGGCAGGGGACAAACGGGCCATCGGCATGCCGGGTGGGGAGGTGGTGGTGGCGCTGGTCATGCACCAAGTCTAGAGCTCAAATCAGCACAGCAGCAGTACAATTGACAGTACAGTTTTCCATTCTGTATTGCCGGTGATATCGATACAGCTCCTGCCCACGCACCGTCGATCCAACCAGGCCCAACTATGAACACACCCACCGACCCGACCCCGCAGCCCGGCCAACACACGCTGGGCCAGGCCTTGGCGCAGCGTGTGGCCGAGCGCATCCAGCGCGGTGCGCTGGCACCCGGCGCGCGGTTGCTGTCGGTGCGCGAAGGCGCGCGCCAGCATGGCGTGAGCCCCAGCACCGTGGTGGCCGCTTATGACCAATTGCAGGCCCAGGGACTGGTGGAGGCACGGCGCCAGCGTGGGTTTTTTGTGCGTGAACCGTTTGTCGGCGCCGCCAACGCCCGCAGCGCCGATGCCGCGCCAGCCCGCAACCCCGGTGCCGGCACGCCGCTGGTGGCACCGGTGGACGCCACCGCGCTGATCCGCAGCATGTTCCACCAGGGCTCGGCGCCGGCCGGCCCGGGCATGGGCACCTTGCCCGAGAGCTGGCTGGACCAGCGCCTGCTGGACCGCGCGCTGCGCCGCACCTTGAGCCAGGCCCCCGCCGCACTGCGCTACGGCGATCCGGCCGGTGACGAAACACTGCGCCAGGCCTTGTCGCGCCGCCTGGGCGGTGAGCTGGGCATCGCCGCCGCGCCGGGCCAGATCGTCACCACCTTGGGCGCCACGCATGCGCTGGACCTGGTGTCGCGCACGCTGCTGCAACCGGGCGATGCGGTGCTGGTGGACGAGCCCGGCTGGGCGGTGGAGTTTGCCCGCCTCACCCGCCAGGGCATGCGTTTGCTGCCGGTGCCACGCGGCCCGGACGGGCCTGACCTGGGCGTGATGGCCGAGCTGCTGGCCACACACCGGCCCAGGCTGTACGTCACCGTCTCGGTGCTGCACAACCCGACCGGCCACACGCTGTCGCTGGCGGCCGCGCACCAGATCCTCAAGCTGGCCGAGGCCCATGGCCTGACCATCGTCGAAGACGACACCTACGCCTGGCTGGCGCCGCCGCACGCGCCGCGCCTGGCCGCGCTGGACGGCTTGCAGCGCACGCTGTACGTCTCGGGGTTTTCCAAGATCCTGGCGCCCGACTGGCGGGTGGGTTATGTGGCGGCAGCGCCCGCGCTGGCCGAGCGGCTGATCGACACCAAATTGCTGGGCAGCTTGACCACCCCCGGCCTGCAAGAGCGCGCGGTGGCCTGGTGCCTGGACCAGGGCCTGCTGCGCCGCCATGCCGAGCGGGTGCAGCAGCGCCTGGACGCCGCCCGGGCCCGGGTGGTGCGCTTGGCGCAAGCGGCCGGCTGTGTGTTTGCCGCAGCTCCGCAAGGCTTGTTTGGCTGGGTGGATACCGGCGTGGACACCGACCGCCTGGCCGCCACACTGGCCAAGGACGGCTGGCTGGTGGCGCCGGGCAGTCTGTTTCACGCCACACCACGCACCAGCACGCTGATGCGTGTGAACTTTGCCAGCGCACAGGACGCGCATTTCTGGCAGGCTTTTGTATCGGTGCGTAACGTGCTTTTTGACACGCCCAGCGCTGGCCGCCAAGCATGACGCCATTGCCGCGCGACCCGCTGAAACCTCAGGAAACGCTTGAGCATCGATCTGCCCCTACCATTTCGCCTGTTAATCCGGATTTGTGCATGTTTCCTCCCACCCAGTCCATGGACGAGCCTGATCGAACCCCTATGCCCGCCCAGTCCAGCATCCCGTTGCCACGCGGCGTCACCCACGCGCTGCCGGCGGCAGACGAGGCAGTGCACACGGCGCTGAGCTCGCTGACGCCATCGCTGCTGCAAGACCTGCAGCGCTTTGACCCCAGCAGCCCGCAGCGCGAGTTGCTGGAGGTGCTGGCGGCCTGCATCCGCCACACCCAGCCGCTGGCGATCGACATTGCGTTTGACCACCAGTCGATGACCTTGAGCATCTATCCGCTGGACCGGCTGATGCACTGCCCCGTGCCACCGCTGCAGTTTCTGGGCGCCGACCTGACCTTGCTGCGGGTGTTGGCGGTGCGGCCGGCGTTTGCACGCGCCACCGGCCTCAAACCGGCGATCCGCGACGACGACAAACCAGGTCTTGCGCCGCTGCGCCTGCTGCTGTGGGTGGTGGCACTGCGCGGTGCGCGTGATGCCTTGCTGCCCGAGCTGGCCGGCCAGGCCGCTTACCGCGTGGCCCCGGGGCTGAACCTGGCCGGGCTGGATGTGCCCGGCGCGATGGCCGATTGCATCAACCGGCTGCGCCGCCAAACCTGCAACCTGAGCGAGATAGCAAGCTGGCACGACATCGGCCGCGAGCGTGCAATGCGGCTGCTGAACGCGCTGTACCTGCAGGCCGGGCTGATCATCAGCCGCTCGCACCCGGCGGCCACCAACGAGGGGTGGTCAGGGTACTGATGGGCCGGCGTGAGTGACCCCGGTGCGCGGCGGGTGTCAGTGGTCGGAGCGGGGCCGAGGCCACCGGGTGACCGGCTGCCTCCGATCGGGATAGGGGCCGGCGCACTGGCCGGGCCCCTCCCACACCACCCGGCATGCGGGTCCGCACCGGGCGGTTCGAGAAGTTGAGGTCAGGAGAATTTGGGCACTCCCAGGCGATCGAAGTAGGCAATGGGCAGCAACCGGTTCAGCCGCAGGGCACTGGTTCTCCACCACCGCCGCAGATTTCCGGCGATGCAGTGCGCCTCGTCATCATCGGCGCCCAATTTGCGCAACTCCCGGTAGGCGGTCGTGCCGCGCTGCCAGTGTTTGAGCTGCGCCGCGCGCATCCGATGCCGCAGCCACTCGTCAAGCTTGCGCATGACCCCGGGCGTGTCCGCCAAGCGGAAGTACGCTTTCCACCCCGGCACGTAGGCCCGCAAGTCTTCGGCCATCTGCGCCAGGCTGCGCCCCGTCGAGCGGCGCGTGAGTTGGCGGATGCGGTGTCGCAGCTTGTCCAGTGCCTGGCTGGCAACCGCCAACCTCGCACCGCCTTTGGCCACCCGCATGCAGTAGCCCAGGAACTTGCGGCCCCACACCCTGGCCACCGCCGTCTTAGCCTCGTTGACCTTGAGCTTGAGCTTCGCGTAGCACGCACGCAGCGCGTTGAGCACCCGCTGGCCGGCCCGCAGACTGCGCACATAGACGTTGCAATCGTCAGCGTAGCGCACGAACCGATGGCCCCTGCGCTCCAGCTCCCGATCCACTTCGTCAAGCAACACGTTGGCCAGCAGCGGGCTCAACGGCCCGCCCTGCGGCGTGCCCTCCTCCCGCTGGCTGCACACCCCGTGCGCCATCATGCCCGCTTGCAGGTAC
>JANOBL010000205.1:0-2919 GCA_031411635.1 Betaproteobacteria bacterium | reverse complement strand
AATCACATAGGCCTGGGCAAAGTCGCCGGGCGCACCCAGCCGGGTGCGCAAGGTGTCGTAGAACGCCAGGTCGATGTAGACCTTCTGGTCGCCTGGGCAATAAAACGGGCCCATCGCCGCCTCGCCCCGGCCGCAGGCGGTGGGCGTAGCGCCGCGGAACAACACCAATTTGGGCTCCTGGTAGGGGCTGCCCAAGGCCTTGAACTGCTCACGCCAGACATCCTCGGTATCGGCCAGCACGGTGGCCACAAAGGCCGCCATGCGGTCGTTGGCCGGTGGTTTCTTGACGGGTGCACCGGGTGCTGCGGCGGGCGCGGTCTGCACCGTCGGCGCGCCACCACCTTCCAGCAAACCCAGCACCGTGAGCGGGTTGATGCCGAAGATCCAGCCCGCCACCAGCGCAATCGCCACCGATCCCAGGCCGATGCCACGTCCACCCAGGCCACCACCACCTCCACCACCGCCGCCGCCACCATCGCGCCGGTCTTCCACGTTGTCGCTTTGGCGATCACCTTCCCATTTCATGCGCTACTCCGGTTGGCCTGGCCTGGTTTGGTCTGCGGGATCAGAAGGTGTGAAGGGCCCGTCGCGAACGGCCCGAGCTTGCGTCGAGCACCGGAGCCGTACACCCGTACGGCGAGGCGCGCAGGCGCGAGATCGGGTCGTGCAGCAGGGCCATTCACGCCTTCGGCAAGGTCACGCCGCGCTGGCCCTGGTACTTGCCACCACGGTCTTTGTAGCTGGTTTCGCAGACCTCGTCGCTCTCGAAAAACAGCACCTGGGCACAGCCCTCGCCGGCATAGATGCGCGCCGGCAGCGGCGTGGTATTGCTGAACTCCAAGGTCACAAAACCTTCCCACTCGGGCTCGAACGGCGTGACGTTGACGATGATGCCGCAGCGCGCATAGGTGCTCTTGCCCAGGCAGATGGTCAGCACATTGCGCGGGATGCGAAAGTATTCCATCGTGCGCGCCAGCGCAAAGCTGTTGGGCGGGATGGTGCAGACATCGGCCTCGATGTCGACAAAGCTGCGCTCGTCAAAATTCTTCGGGTCTACCACGGTGGAGTAGACATTGGTGAAAACCTTGAACTCGCGCGCGCAGCGCACGTCGTAGCCGTAGCTGCTGGTGCCGTAGCTGACGATCTTTTGCCCAGCGGCCGATTGCCGCACCTGGCCCGGCTCAAACGGCTCGATCATGCCGGTGCTCTGGGCCATGCGGCGTATCCATTTGTCGCTCTTGATGCTCATCGGCGGGTCCTTGGGGGCTGGGCTGGATTCTAGGAGGCGGCAACCAGGCCAGCACCGCTGCCGCGGCCAGGTGCTCACGCATCCAACTGGTGGTAGAAATAGCTGGTGCTGCACAGCCCGCCTTGCGGCCACAAGGCGTAGCACGGTATCTCGCCGCAGCGCTGCCAGCCCAGCCGGGCATACAGGCGCTCGGCGTCGCCGCCGGTCACGGTGTCAAGCACCAGCAGCGATTTGCCGCAATCCAGCGCCAGCGCCTCGGCCGCACGCATCAGCGCCGCACCCAGGCCCTGGCAACGCGCACGGCGGTGCACTTGCATCTTGGCCAGGTCGGCACGGTGTGGCTGGTTGTCGGGCATGTCCAGCACCAGTTGCACCGTGCCGACGATGCCTTGCGCGTCCTCGGCCACCAGCAGCGCCCGCTCGCCACGCTGCACGCCGTCGGCCACCTTGCGCCAGAAGGCCAGCGCGCGGGCCTCGCTCAGCGGCTGCATGAAACCGATCGACGCCCCGCCCTGCACACAATCGATCAGCACGGCGGCCAAGGCTTGCAACTGGGTTTCGTCGATAACCATCAGACGGCGGATGGTGGGTATGGAGTCGGGCGGGTTCATGGTTGTGGCAAGCGTGTTTATCAAGCGCCGGCCAGCGTAAGCCAGGCTTCAGGCGCCACCGCCCACCTCCAGCCGGTGCCCTGCCCCGCTGTACTGGCCCAGCAGCCGCACCAGCACCGGCAGCGCGTCGCGCAAGGCCGGCGCCAAGGTGTGCGGTGGGTTGATCACGAACAAACCGCTGCCCAGCATGCCAAAGCCCCGGTCATTGGGCTCGGCCACGGTCAGCCGGGCATGCAGCCAGCCCTTTTTGGCTTGCGCATCGGCTGCGGCTTTCAGGCGTTGTGGCAGTTGGGCCGATTCCCGCAGGTCGAGCTGCGGATACCAGACGATCACCACACCCTCGGCAAAGCGGGTCAGCGCCTCGCGGCAGGCGGTCAGCACCTCGGCATAGTCGGTCTTGATCTCGTAGCTGGGGTCGATCAGCAGCACACCACGCCGGCTGGGTGGTGGCAGCAAGGATCTGAGGCTGGCAAAACCATCGGCGTGCTGCACCTGCACTTGCCGGTCGCCGGCAAAGTTGTCGGCCAGCAGCGCGTGGTCGCTGGGGTGCAGCTCAAACAGCCGCAACTGGTCCAAAGCACGCATCAACTGGCGGGTGAAACGCGGCGAGCCGGGATACTGCGTCAGTTCGTCGTTCGGGTTGAACACCCGCACCTGCGCGGTGTAATCGGCCAGCAGCGGCGGCAGCGCGGGCGCTTGCCACAGCTTGGTGATACCCAGCCGGTACTCGGCATGCTTTTGCGCCTGCTCGCTGTGCAGCGCATAGGCGCCGGCACCGGCATGGGTATCGACCAGGCGCCAGGGCTTGTCTTTGGCATTCATGTGCCGCAGCACGGCCACCAGCAGCGCGTGCTTGAGCACGTCGGCATGGTTGCCGGCATGGAAGGCGTGTCGGTAGGCAAGCATGGCTGGCATGGTGCCATGCCACGGCCAGCGGGCAAGGCGCCCGTTGTCGGGTTTCAAGCTGCCGCCGGGACAGGCCGCTGCTGCAGCCTGTTTACGCGCCGCCGCTGGACGCCGCGCTGGCCGGCGTGGGCACGCAAGTGCCCAGCACCACGC
>JANOBL010000204.1:0-7398 GCA_031411635.1 Betaproteobacteria bacterium | reverse complement strand
GCCTGGACGCCGGCATGAATGACTTCCTGACCAAGCCGGTCAGCAGCTCGCAGCTGTCGGCGACGATCGAGCGCTGGACCGGACGCCGCACGCAGCCCGCGACACAGTGGTAGTGCGGCCGTCGGTGCTCGGGTCGTCCTCCACCGTGAGTTCGATCCCGCCGCTTCCACCAGATCAAATCACCCACCGACCCTGAAGCCGGTATTGCGCAGGCTTTCAGCCACGAAGCGCCGCACCAGGGGCGGCCCCTCGCCGCGGTGGAAGGCCAATCGCCTTTCGCGCAACCCGGCATCGGCGGCGGTGAAGCGTTCCAGCCGGCGCTGGTGCTCGACCCAGCTCTCGTCGACAAAGTATTCGATGTAGCGCCCCGGCGCGCTGGTGTCGCGGAACAGGCCCCAGGACAGCGCGCCCTGGCGCAGCCGTGCGCGGCGTGTCTTCTGCATCACCTCGGCAAAGGCGGCGGCATCGGCCGGGTCGATCTGGTATTCCACCGTCACCATCACCGGCCCTTCATCGGGGCCAACCTCGATCGCGGCCTGCGGCACGTAGCCCGCCTTGGCGGGGCTGAAATCCGGGTCGGCACCCCCTTCCACCGACAGCCGCCGGGTCAGCAACCACAGCGTGGGGCCGACGATGGCCGCACAGGTGACGGCGATGCGCACATTGCTCAGGCCCGCCACCTGGCCCCACAGCAGCGAGCCGCCAGCGGCACCGCCCATCAGCGCCATCTGGTAGATCGCCATGCCGCGTGCGCGCACCCAGTTGGGCAGGGCCACCTGGGCGGCCAGCGTCAGCGAGTTGGCGGTGGATATCCAGGCCATGCCCAGCACCACGATGGCCGGCAGCGCGAGCCAGATGTTGGGCGCAAACACCACCAGCACCGACATCGCTGCGTGGGTGAGCGTGCCGGCCAGCACAAACTGGTCGCGGTTGAAGCGCAGGCGCCAGCGCGGAAAGTACATCGCCGTCACCACCGCGCCGCCACCGATGCAGGCCAGCATCACCGTGTACGTGGCCGGCCCGGCACCATGGATGTTGCGCGCCACCAGCGGCAGCAGCGCCAGCAGCGCCGACGAATGCACGAAGAAAAAGAAGATGCGCACCAGCACCGACTTCATGCGCGGCGACTGCATCACATGCTGCCAGCCGACGCGCATCGCGCCGACAAAACGCTCGCCCGGCAGTGCGCTGGTATGCGGCTGGGTGCGCCAGCGCAGGATGGTCACAAAGGCCATCGCCGCCAGCAGCGCATTGAGCACAAACACCGCGCCACTGCCCACGCTGGCCAGGATGGCGCCGGCCACCACCGGGCCCACCACACGCGACAGGTTCATCGAGATGCCATTCAGCGCCATCGCCGCGCCCAAATGCTCACGCGGCACCACCTCGGGCACGATGGCCGAGAACACCGGCCAGCGCATCGCCAGGCCGATGCCGTTGGCAAAGGTCAGCGCCAGCAACAGCGGCGCGGTGAGCGAGCCGGTCAGCGCCAGTGTGGCCATCAGCAACGCAGTGAGCGCCACCCAGAGCTGGGTGGCGGCAAAGTAGCGGCGCCGGTCGATGATGTCGGCCAGCGCACCGCTGGGCAGGCCCAGCAGAAACACCGGCAAGGTGGACGCGGTCTGCACCATTGCCACCATCACCGGGCTGCTGGTCAGCGAGGTCATCACCCAGGCGGCAGTAACGTCGTTCATCCACATCCCGATGTTGGCCGCAAACGTGGCGAGCCACAGATTGCGAAACACCACCGTGCGGAACGGTGCAAAGGTTGGGCTGCTTGTGAATGCGGTCAGCAGTTTGGGCATGGGCTGAGCATAGCTGCGGGCCTTGGCCTGCATCGGATCAACTCAGCGTCCGAGAGGATTTGAGCGTGAGCCAGCGCTGCCAAAAGCTGTCCGACCAGAGAGCGCCTTTTGGCGTGATCAACGTCCCCGGCGTGCCACAGTACCCGGCCACCTCGTCTTCAACCGAGACCCACCATGCCCCATGACGCCCCAACCGATCCCAAAGGCCCGTCCACGCACCCTGCCGACACCGCAGGCGGCTTGTCCAAGGGGCTGACCCAGTACGGCGACCAGGGCTTCTCGCTGTTTCTGCGCAAGGCCTTCATCAAGGGCGCCGGCTACACCGATTTGGCGCTGGACAAGCCGGTGATAGGCATCACCAACACCGGCAGTGCCTACAACCCCTGCCACGGCAACATGCCGCAGCTCATGGAGGCGGTCAAGCGCGGCATCATGCTGGCGGGTGGCTTGCCGATGGACTTTCCGACGATCTCGATCGCCGAGAGCTTTGCGCAGCCCACCAGCATGCTGACGCGCAACCTGATGTCGATGGACACCGAGGAAATGATCCTTGCCCAGCCGATGGATGCGGTGGTGCTGATCGGCGGCTGCGACAAGACCGTGCCGGCGCAACTGATGGGTGCGGCCTCGGCCGGCATCCCGGCGATCCAGCTTGTGACCGGCGCTATGCTGACCGGATCGCACCGGGGCGAGCGCATTGGCGCCTGCACCGACTGCCGGCGCTACTGGGGCCGCTTTCGGGCCGGCGAGATCGACCAGGCCGAAGTGGACGCGGTCAACAACCAGCTTGTGGCCAGCGTGGGCACTTGCTCGGTGATGGGCACGGCCAGCACCATGGCCTGCATTGCGGAGGCGCTGGGCATGACGCTGCCGGGTGGGGCGTCGCCACCGGCGGTCACCGCCGACCGCATCCGCATCGCCGAACAGACCGGCACCGTGGCGGTGCAGATGGCGCGCAGCCGGCTGACGATAGCCCAGGTGCTGACCGCCAAGGCCTTCGAGAACGCGATGCGTGTGCTGCTGGCCATCGGCGGCTCAACCAACGGCATCATCCACCTGACGGCGATCGCCGGGCGCATGGGCTTTGAGGTTGACTTGAAGGCGCTGGACCGCATGGGACGCGAGACGCCGGTGCTGCTCGATCTCAAGCCCTCGGGCCAGCATTACATGGAAGACTTTCACCACGCCGGTGGTTTGGCCACGCTGCTGCGTGAGCTGCAATCCCTGCTCCATCTGGACGCCTTGACAGTGACCGGGCGCACGCTGGGCGAAGAGATGGCGCGTCACACCGCGCCGTTTGCGCAGAACGTGGTGCGCCCGGCTTGCAACCCGATCTACCCACAAGGCGGCATCGCGGTGCTGCAAGGCAATCTGGCCCCGGGCGGGGCGATCATCAAACAATCGGCAGCGGCACCGGCGTTGATGGAACACGTGGGCCGCGCGGTGGTGTTTGAGAACCTGCAGGGCATGGCCGAGCGCATCGACGCTGAAACGCTGGATATCAACGCCGACGATGTCATCGTGCTGAAAAACATCGGCCCGAAGGGCGCACCCGGCATGCCCGAGGCCGGCTACATCCCGATCCCGATGAAGCTGGCACGGCAAGGCGTGAAAGACATCGTGCGCATCTCCGACGGCCGCATGAGCGGCACCGCAGCCGGCACCATCGTGCTGCATGTCAGCCCGGAAGCGGCGATTGGCGGCCCGCTGGGCCTGGTGCGCAATGGCGACCGCATCCGCTTGTCGGTGGCCGCGCGGGCGCTCGATTTGCTGGTCAGCGACGCAGAACTGGCGCAGCGCCGCGCCGCCAGCCCGGTGCTTGAGCCAACCGCGCCACGCGGCTACCGCAAGCTGTACCTGCAGACCGTGACGCAGGCCGGCGAAGGGGTGGATTTTGACTTTCTGCGTGCGGCGACGATGCGCGGCAGCGTGCCAACGTCCGGTACCTGACCCCGCATCAACAATGCTTGATATCGGTGATGGTCGGCTGGCGCGGCGGGACCGCCGCATTGGCCGCGTGACCCAGGCCTTGAGCAAGCAAACATTGCGCCGTCAGGCCACGGCTTGCGGCCGCCGCACCTTGCCCACCGCCCGCGGTTTGCGGGCCGGCTCGCTCAGCACATCGATGGTGACCGGCCCGTCGTAGGCGGCCAGCACAAGGTCGCGCATCTGCTGCAGGTGCTCGCGCCAGAAGGTCTCGGCGGCCAGCGTGCTGCCGCTGCGCATCAGCGCCACCGCCTGCTCGCGGCTGCGGATGCTCTTCTGGCGCAGTTGGTCGACGCTGGCCTTGGCCCTGGTGCGTTCGGTCACATGTTCGTGTTGGCGACGGATGATGTCGTAGATCAGCGAGGCCAGCAGGTGGATGGTCTTGTTGCCGCAATGCCGGGTGATCAGCAGCGAGAACTCGGCGCTCAGGTCGGCGTAGCGGATCAGGTCGCTACTCGCGGCCTCCTTGGCCTGCGCGATGTTGGCCTCCAGCTCGGCCAGCACCGCGGGGTTGCGCTGCGCGGCCAGCAGGCCGGCGGCCGGCGGCTCGATGATGGTGCGGGCCTGCCACACGTCCTGCAGCGTCGTGCCCTCCACCTGCAGGAAAACGCCGACCTGGCGCGACACGGCACCCAGGTCGATGGTGCTGACCCGCGCGCCGCCGTGCTTGCCGCGGCTGATCACGATCAATGACTCCGACTCCAGCAGCCGCAGCGCCTCGCGCATGGTGGGGCGCGAGATGGCGAACTCGGTTTGCAGCACGCTTTCCGGGTGCAGCTTGTCGCCGGGCTTCAGCCGCCCGGTGACGATCTGGTGGCGCAACTCCGCCGCCACGCGCTCGGCGGCCTTGGGCGGCTTGCCGTTGACGGCGTGGGTGGCCCTGGCCGTAGCGGCGGGGCGGATCGTCGAAGGAAGCGGCATGGCTGGATTATTGCAATCGGCCCCCGACCGGCCATTGCACCGGTTTCAGGGCTCACCCCAGGTGATGGCGCATTGAATTAGTTATACATTAAAAACCATCGCTCCAAACCGCAACCATCCGGCCGCGACAACGCCGTGTCGGCCGGGCGCCAAGCCTGCCATGACCCACCCACGCCTGCCCACCTACGAGGCCCTCGCCCTGCAGATCAAGCGCCTGGGTGCGCAATGTGTATTCGGCCTGATGAGCGACGAGACCGCCATGCTGATCGCCGCCATCGATGCGGCCGGCGTGCGCTTCCATGGCGCGCGGCACGAGAACAACGCGGTCGCCATGGCCGAGGGCTATGCCAGCGCCAGCGGCAAGCTGGGCATTGCCCTGCTCGGCCGCGGGCCGGCCACCGCCAATGGCCTGCATGGCATCGTCTACGCGCGCAAGACCGGCTCGCGCGTGCTGCTGATGCTGGGCGCCGGCGCCGACGCGCCGCCCAACCCGAACGCCTTTGGTCCCGACACCAAGGCGCTGGACCAGGTGGCGCTGCTGCGCGCATCCGGCGTGCGCCACATGACGGCGCACGATCCCGAGACGGCGCCGCAGGCGCTGGTACAGGCCGCTGCGGCTGCGCAGCAGGGATTGATGGCGCTGCTGCTGCCGATGAACGTGCTGAACGCGACCACACCGGCCTCCAGCGTGGCCGACGCGCAGCCGCCTGCCGCGCCGACCAGGGCTGCCGTGCCCCGCGCCGCCGCGATCGAGGCCGCCGCAGCCCTTTTGCAGCGCGCCCGCCGGCCGCTGATCCTGGCCGGTGCCGGCGCCCACCATGCGGGCGCAAAAGAGGCCATCGTGACGCTGGCGGATCACCTGGGTGCGGCGCTGACCACCTCGATGAAGGCCAAAGACCTGTTCCGTGGCCATCCCTTCGATTGCGGCGTGGTCGGGTCCTTCTCGCACCGGGCTGGACGCCGCTTGATCGAACAGGCCGATTGCGTGCTCGTTTTCGGCGCCGGCCTGAACCAGCGCACCACCAGCCAGGGCACGTCACTGCCAACGGGTGCGGCGCTGATCCAGGTCGACACCTCGCGCGAGGCACTGGGGCGCTGGCTGCACTGCGACGTGGCCATCGCCGGCGACGCAAAGCTGGCGGCCGAGCGCCTGCTGCAGGCCGTGCCGGCCCGCGGCGAAGAGCAGATGCCACTGCGCGCGCCAGAGTTGCGCCAGTTGCTGGCGAGCTACCGGCCGGAGAACGACTTCGAGGCCCGCCACACGCCGCGCACCATCGACCCGCGCAGCGTCGGCGTGGAGCTTGACCGTCTGCTGCCGGCCGACCGCAACCTGGTCTACGACGCGGGCAATTTCCTCTCGGTCGCCGCCTACATGCCGGTGCCCGGCCCGGCCCACATCAAACAGGCCAGCGACTTTTCCTCGATCGGCTTGGGGCTAGGCACGGCATTGGGCTTTGCCCTTGGCGACAGCGCGCGGCCAACGCTGCTGTTCATCGGCGACGGCGCCTTGCTGATGACCCTGGGAGAGCTGGAAACCTGCGCGCGCGAAGGCATCCCGCTGATCATCGTGCTGATGAACGACTGCGCCTATGGCGCCGAGCTGCATTACCTGAAGCTGCGCGACATGCCGGTTGCCGTGTCGCAGTTTCCCGACATCGACTTTGCGCCCATCGCCCAGGCCTTTGGCTTCCATGCGGCGACGGTGCGCACGGTCGAAGACCTGCGTGCGCTTGCGCCCTTGCTGGCCGCGCCGAATGGGCGGGATGGGCGGGATGGGCCGATCTTCATCGACTGCAAGATCAATGGCGCGGTGGCGGCGGCGTTCCTGTCGGAGACGGCCCCGGCCAGGCGCTGAGGCCCTGAGGGTCAGCCCGCGCCAACCACCCCGGCGGCCAGCAAGCCGTCGATCTGCGCGTCGCCGTAGCCCAGCTCCCGCAGCACCTCGCGGGTGTGCGCGCCCAGGCCCGGCGGCGGGTTCCCCACCTTGGCCACAACGCCCTCGAAGCGCACCGCGCGCGCGACGGTCTTGACGCTGCCGAACTGCGGGCTGGTGTACGACTGCACCATGCCCGAGGCCGCGATCTGCGGATGACGGCCGAGTTCGGTGAGGGTATTGACCGGCGCGAAGGGCACACCTTCCTTGAGGAAGGCCAACTCCCAGTGGGCGCGTGGCCACGACGCGATCAGGGGCCGCAGGATGGCCATCAGCGCGTCGTAGTGGGCGCGCCGCGCGGCATTGACCGCATAGTCGGGGTGCGCGGCCAGATCCGGCCGCGCGATCGCCGCGCAGAACTGCTGCCACAGCTTGTTGTTGCCGCAGGCGATGTAGACCCAGCCGTCCTGCGCCTCGAAGGATTCATAGGGCACGTTGTCCGACATGGCCTGCGCCGAGGCCGGCGGTGCGTTGGTGTTCTCCACCGCCCAGGCCCGCTGCAGGCTCCAGGCCTGCAAGGCCATGGCCGAGTCGGCCAGGCAGACCTCCACATGCGAGCCCTTGCCGGTGGTCTGGCGCTCGATGATGGCGGCCAGGATGCCGGCGAAGGCATTCTGGCCGGTGGTGAAGTCGATCAGCGGGATGTTGATGCGCGCCGGCGGCGGCTCGCCTTGCGTGGGGATCTTCATCATGCCGCTGAAGGCCTGCATCATCGGGTCGTAGCCGCGCCCATGCGCCAGCGGGCCGGTCTCG
>JANOBL010000203.1:0-3933 GCA_031411635.1 Betaproteobacteria bacterium | reverse complement strand
CAAGGCCTTGCGCGCCTGCGCAGCGCACGACAAGCTGCTGGCCAACATGATTCTGGAATGCCAGCGCGCAATCAAGGATTACAACCAGCGGCTGGAGCAGATCAACCAGCAGATTGCCGGCAAGCCGTGAGCGGTGCGGGCACCGGTGATGCGGCTGGCTTGGCCGTGTGGCCGCTTCTGGGCGGCTGATGGTGGGATTGGCCGGATGTCCCGGCTACACCGTTGGCGCCGGCGCTTTGAATTGCGGGCTCAGCGCGGCGGTGCTGCTGGCCCGGCGCTGGCCGGATTGACGGGCCGTGCTGCCAGACCTGCGGCCAGCCGCACCGCCATCACCGCCTGCCCCAGCTCGATCACCGCCAGCGCGTAGTAGCTGGACTGGTTGTAGCGGGTCACGGCATAAAAGTTCTGCGTGCCGGCCACATAAATCGGCGCGGCGCTGCCGTTCTGCAACTCCACCAAGGCCAGCAAGCCGGCATGGCCGCTGCCGGCCTCGTCCAGCAACGCCCCCCGCGCGGCCATCTGCGCCGGGCTGAAGCTGGGCAGGATGTCGGGCACCAGCAGCAGCGCGCGCTCGGCGCTGTCCACCGGTGGTTTGATGCGGTAGTGGGTGGGCAGGTTGGGCTGCCAGCCGTGCTGGGCCAGGTAGTTGGCCACGCTGCCGATCACGTCGGGCACGCTGCTGGCCATGTCGATGCGGCCGTTGCCGTCAAAGTCCACCGCAAAGCGGTTGATGCTGCCGGGCATGAACTGGCCCAGGCCGATGGCGCCGGCAAACGAGCCTTTGACGGCGCTGGGCGCCACCTGCTCTGCCATCGCCAGCCGCAGAAACTGGCCCAACTCGTCGCGGAAATAGGCGCTGCGGTCGCTGCGGCCGCTGGGGAAATCCAGGCTCAAGGTGGCCAGTGCGTCCAGCACCCGGTAGTTGCCGGTGACGCGGCCATAAAAAGTCTCCACGCCGATGATGCCCACCACCACCGCTGGTGGCACGCCGTAGCGCTGCTCGGCTGCCGCGAGCCAGGCCTCGTTTTGGGCCCAGAACGCGGCGCCGGCGCGGATGCGCTCGGGCTCGACAAAACGCGCCCGGTAGGCGGCCCAGTTTTTGGCGCTGCCCGGGGGCGGCGGCATGATCAGCCGGACCACGCTGGGCACGTAGCGCGCCTGCGCCAATTGCGCCTGGGCCCAGGCCGGGTCCAGGCCATGGCGCTCGGCCAAGGTGGCGGCCAGCGCCATGGCATCGCTGCGCTGGCCATAGGTGACCAGGTCGGGCTCGTTGTCGCTGCGCACCGCGGGCCTGGCCGGGCCGGCGTTGGCCCCTGCGGGCAGCAGCAGTGCCAAAACCAGGGGCAGGTGGCCAGTGATGCGTTGCAAGGTGGAAGCTTGGCGGGGGCAGGGCATGGGCCGGGATTATCCCGGCCCGGGGTTCTGCCTGCCCACCCCGCGCTGGCGCAGCCGGCCGGCCTCGCGCACCACGCCGGCCCACCAGCCGCGCTGCGGCAGGCGGGCGCCGCCGGGGGCGTAGCGCCAACGGTCCAGCGCATCCAGCGCCTGGGCCAGCGCCTCGCCGTCTGCGCCATGCTGCTGGCGCACCAGCGTGGCCAGGCAGCGCGGTGCATGGTGCGGCAGCGCGGCCACGCCGATGGCTTGCAGCCGGCGGCACAGCCGGGCATGCAGCCGTGACCACGGGTCTTGGCGGCGCCGGTCGTGCCAGGCCCACAGCGCGCCGCCAGCCGCGCCGGCTGCCAGCAGCAGGCCCAGCGCACGCGCCAGGTCCGACCAGTCCGGGTTTGGCACGCCCAGGTTTTGCAGCAGCGTGAACTGGCGGGTGCGCGAGTAGCCCATCACCCACTGCGTCCAGCGGCTGTCCACCTGCTCCCAGGCCTGGCGCAGCCGGCTGGCCAGCGCCGGGCTCATCGTATTGAGGGCATCGGCCATCAAGCCGGGCCGGGGCAGCAAGGACCGGCTGCTGCGCACCCGCTCGGGTGCCACGGCGGCGGTGGGGTCGGCCCGTAACCAGCCACTGCCTTCGGCCCAGACTTCGGCCCAGGCATGGGCATGGTTTTGCCGCACCACCTGGAAGCCGTCCGCATCCGGCGGCTCGGCGCCCTGGTAGCCGGTGACCACCCGCGCCGGCACGCCCATCGCCCGCATCAGCACCACAAACGTGGTGGCAAAGTGCTCACAAAAGCCCTCGCGCCGGTCCAGCCAGAACTCGTCGATCGCGTCGCGGCCATAGCTGCCGGGCTGCAAGGTGTAGACATAGTTGCCCTGGCGGATGTAGGCCATCAGCGTGGCGGCCAGTGTGCGCACATCGGCGTTGCCAAGCTGGCTGCGCATTTGCCGGGCCCAGGCGATGCTGCGCGGGTTGTAGCCGGGTGGCAGCGCCAGCATCGCCACGGCCTGCGCCTCGTCCAACAGGCGGCCCAGCTCAAAACGTGGCCAGGCCTGGGCGCGCAGCCGCAGCCGCTCGCCCACCAGCCGGTCGGTGTGCCATTGCAGATCGCTGCCCAGCCAGAGTGGCCAATCGGCCAGCACCGGCGCGCTGCCGGGCCGGTCGGGTGTGGCCTCCAACAGTGGCAGCAAGGCCAGCCGGATCGGCTCGATCAGCATCTCGTAGCCATGGCCGGTGCCCTGGGTGTGCAAGTCGACAGCGCCGGGCGCCGGGCGCTGGCTGGCAAAAATCGACGGCCGCCATTCCAGCCCATCAAAACGCGCCAGCACCGGGCCGCGAAAATACAGCCCGTCCGCGGGTGGTGCCGCGCCGTCAAAACGCACCCGGAACGCGATCGCGTCGTCGTTGGCCAGCTCGGCCACGCCGCCCAGCCGCAAGCTGCCGGACAAGCCGGTGCGGCCCACACCGTCTTGCGGCAGGCCCCAAAGCGGGCCGAAGCGAGGGAACAGCAAAAACAGCGCCGCCATCAGTGGCAGCCCGAGCAGCGCCGAGCGCGCGGCAATGGCGCCGGCCCGCCACAGCGGCGGCCGGCCCACCGGCATGTTGGCCAGCACCAGGGCGGTCAGCAAGCCCCAGGTGGACAGCAGCATCGCCAGCGCGGTGAGCAGCGATTGGGAATACAAACAATGCGTCAGCACCAGGAAGAAGCCCAAGAAAAACACCACCATCGCGTCGCGCCGGGCGCGCAGCTCCAGCGTCTTGAGCGCCAGCAACACCACCAGCATCGTGACGCCGGCCTCGCGGCCCAGCAGCGTGCGCTCGCTCCAGGCGGTCAGGCCCACCGCCAGCGCCAACACCCCCATCACCTGCCAGCGCGCCGGCAAGGCCTGGTTGGCCAGTGCGATGCGGGCCCGCCACAGCAACACCACGCCGGTGAGCAGGCTGCACCACAGCGGCAGCCGGTGGGCATGCGGCAGCACGGTCAAGGCGATCACGACGAGCTGGAACAAGGTGTCGCGCAGATCGCGTGGCCAGGCCCGCCAGGCCAGCAGCCGGGCGCGGTGCAGCGGTGGGCTGGTGCTCATGGGTTGATGCTCATGCGGCTGGCTGCCATGCGGCTGGCCGTCATGCAACTGGTGGCTGCCACAGCGCCAATGCCTCCAGCGCGGCGCGGCGTTGGGCCTCGCCGCTGGCCGGCGCCAGCACCTGGCCGGGCAGGCGCAGGCCAAAGCCCTGGCCCAGCCGCTCCGCCGCCAGCACCCAGGCCACCAGGCGCGACAGCCGGGCCTCGGCCGTCAGCGCACCGGCCTGGTTGTAGTCCAGCAGCAGCGCCTGGGCGGCGCTGGTGCTGCTGTCGCGGCTGATCAGCTCGCCCGAGCGGGCCGCTTTTTTCCACACCACCAGGCGCAGCGCGTCGCCCCGCCGGTACGCGCGCACGCCTTCAAACTCGGCGCCACTGCCGCTGCGCGCCTGCAGCGGGCCTGTGCCACTGGGCTGGCTGGGCGGCAGCGGCTGGGCCGGCAACTCGGGCGCCGGGTAGACCA
>JANOBL010000202.1:0-2156 GCA_031411635.1 Betaproteobacteria bacterium | reverse complement strand
GCATGTGCTTCGTCAACAGCCAAAACGTGCGCGACCTGCGCCAGCCCTTTGGCGGCACCAAGGCCAGCGGCACCGGCCGTGAAGGCGGCACCTGGAGCTACGAGGTGTTTTTGGAGCCCAAGAACGTGGCGGTCAGCCTGGGCAGCCACCACATCCCGCATTGGGGGGTTTGAGATGGGCCGCCTGGCACTTGCCGCCAAGATCACCCATGTGCCGTCGATGTATTTGAGCGAGGTGGATGGCCCCGGCAAAGGCCAGCGCCAGGCCGCCATCGATGGCCATGTCGAGATCGGCCGCCGCTGCCGCGCGCTGGGCGTGGACACCATCGTGGTGTTTGACACCCACTGGCTGGTCAACGCCGGTTACCACATCAATTGCGCGCCGCATTTCAAAGGCACTTACACCAGCAACGAGTTGCCGCACTTCATCAGCAACATGGGCTACGAGCTGGACGGCAACCCGGCGCTGGGCCAATTGCTGGCCGAGGTGGCCAACCAGCATGGCGTCACCACGCTGGCGCACCCGGCCACCACCTTGGCACCCGAGTACGGCACGCTGGTGCCGATGCGCTACATGAACGCCGACCGGCACTTCAAGGTGGTGTCGGTATCGGCGCTGTGCCAGGTGCATTTTTTGGCCGAGAGCGCCAAGCTGGGTTGGGCCTTTCGCCGTGCGATCGAAGACCATTACAACGGCACGGTGGCGGTGTTTGCCAGCGGCTCATTGAGCCATCGCTTTGCCCAAAACGGCACCGCGGATGAGTACCGCGACAAAATGTGGAGCCCGTTTCTGGCGCGGCTGGACCACGATGTGGTGGGCATGTGGCAACGTGGCGAGTGGGCCGATTTTTGCGAGATGCTGCCCGAGTACGCAGCCAAGGGCCATGGCGAGGGCTTCATGCACGACACCGCAATGCTGCTGGGGGCATTGGGCTGGCACCACTACAACCAGGGCGTGGAGGTGATCACACCGTTTTTTCCCAGCTCGGGCACCGGCCAGATCAATGCAGTGTTTCCGGTTTCGGCGATGGCCAGGGATTTGCAAGGCATCGGCTTGCCACGCTCGGCCGCGCAATCGGCGCCCCGGCTTTGATCACAGGCCCGCACCATGCTCAACAACGACACGATCCAGGCGCTGGCGCACGAGCTGTACAAGGCCCGCAAGACCGGCATTGCGGTGCGCCATTTTTCGCAACGCCATCCCGGCATGACGATTGACGACGGTTACGCGATCCAGCGCGCCTGGGTGGCGCTGGAGATCGCCGACGGCCGCAGGATCTTGGGCCGCAAGATCGGCCTGACCTCGCGTGCGATGCAGCAGGCCAGCCAGATCACCGAGCCCGACTTTGCGCCGCTGATGGACGACATGTTCTTCGACAACGGCAGCGAGATCCCCATCAGCCGCTTCATCGCGCCGCGCATCGAGGTGGAGTTGGCCTTCATCCTGGGCAAGCCGCTCAAGGGCCCGGGTGCCACGCTGTTTGATGTGCTGTCGGCCACCGAATTTGTCAGCCCGGCGATCGAGATCATCGATGCGCGCATCGAGCAGTTTGACCGCGACAGCAAGCAGATGCGCAAGGTGTTTGACACCAACAGCGACATAGCCGCCACCGCCGGCATCGGGCTGGGCGGGCGGCCGGTCAAGCCGAGGGATTTGGATTTGCGCGGGGTGGGCGCGCTGTTGCACAAAAACGGCGTGATCGAAGAAACCGGCCTGGCAGCGGCCGTGCTCAACCACCCGGCCAATGGCGTGGCCTGGCTGGCCAACAAGATTGCGCCCTACGACGAGCAGCTCAACGCCGGTGATGTGGTGCTGGCCGGCTCGTTCACCCGGCCCACCACGGCGGTGCGCGGTGACAACTTCCATGCCGATTACGGGCCGCTGGGCAGCATCACGTTTCGAATGGTTTGAGGTAGCGCTGCCATTGTGATGAGGTTGTTGAAAAACTGGCATTCAACGGCCGGCGCGTGAGCATCGGGATGGGGTGCCGTGTTTTGCTCCGTGTCCCCCGACGCTGGCCGTAGACGGCCAACGTCTCCTCCTTTACCTGCGGCAGCCGGTCACCCGGCGTCCTCGGCCCGGCAACTGCGGTGCACTGCGAAGGTTTTTAAAACCTTCCCGCGCCACGTTGGTGATGGAGCGTCGGGGTGGGGTGG
>JANOBL010000201.1:0-1608 GCA_031411635.1 Betaproteobacteria bacterium | reverse complement strand
ATCTCAAGTCCGCCAAGGCCATAGGGTTGACGATCCCGCAGTCGGTGCTGCTGCGCGCGGACGAGGTGATCCAGTGACTGCTCTGGGCGGGAGCTGACGCTCAGGCGCCTCCAGTCGTGCGGCTGCTCCCGCTGCACCACGGCCGCACGACTTTCTCCATACTTGACATTGCCCCCAGCGGTCAGTTTTCAGCGCCGGCATCTGTATCTGAAAGACTGGGTCCAGACCTTCACTGACCAGACACCGCCGACAGCATCCAGCCAGAAAACTGAACCGCCCCGGATTTTGAGGAGGCTCCTTCGATTGAGAGAATGGAGCCATCATGAGAAAGTCGCCGAAGTTTTCCCCCGAGGTCATCGAACGTGCGGTACGCATGGTCTTCGATGCCAAGGACCAGTACCCGTCGCAGTGGGCGGCGATCGAGTCGATCGCTGGGAAGATCGGCTGCACGGCCGAGACGCTGCGCAAGTGGGTGCGCCAAGGCGAGCGCGACAGCGGCGTGCGGCCAGGTCCAACGACGGCTGAACATCAGCGCATCAAGGATCTCTAGCGTGAAGTGCGCGAACTGCGCAAGTCCAACGAGATCCTGAAGCTGGCAAGCGCATATTTCGCCCAGGCGGAGCTCGACCGCCATCACAAGAGGTGAACGCCTTCATCGACGAGCACCGCGCTCGTTGCGGGGTCGAGCCGATCTGCACAGCGCTGCAGGTCGCCCCGTCGGCGTACCGGCGTCATGCCGCGCGTGAGCGCAGCCCCGCGCTGCGCCCAGAGAGGGCCAAGCGCGATGCCCTGCTGTTGCCCGAGGTGCAGCGTGTGTTCGACCAGAATCTGCAGGTCTACGGTGCCGACAAGGTCTGGCGCCAGTTGCACCGGGAGGGTCTGGAGGTTGCACGTTGCACAGTCGAACGGCTGATGCGGCTGGCTGGGCTGCGCGGTGCGCGGCGAGGCAAGTCGGTGCGTACCACCGTGCCCGATGCCAAGGCGGCGTGCCCGCTGGACCGGGTGAATCGGCAGTTCAACGCTGATCGGCCCAATCAGTTGTGGGTGGCAGACTTCACCTATGTTTCGACCTGGCAGGGCTTCGTCTACGTGGCCTTCGTGATCGATGTCTTCGCCCGCTACATCGTGGGCTGGCGGGTGAGCACCTCGATGCAGACCGACTTCGTGCTCGATGCGCTGGAGCAGGCGCTGTACGCGCGCCGGCCGCACCGAGAAGGGTCGCTGGTTCATCACAGCGACCGCGGCTCGCAATACGTTTCTATCCGCTACAGCGAGCGGCTGGCAGAGGCGGGTATCGAGCCTTCGGTGGGCAGCACGGGCGACAGCTACGACAACGCGCTGGCCGAGACCATCAACGGCCTCTACAAGGCGGAGGTCATTCACCCGCGTGGGCCCTGGAAGACTCGTGAGGCGGTCGAGTTGGCCACGCTGGAGTGGGTGTCGTGGTTCAACAACCACCGGCTGCTCGAGCCGATCGGCTACATCCCGCCGGCCGAGGCGGAAGCCAACTACTGGCACCAGCAAGAGCTGGCTTCATTGACAAACAAGCTTGCCGCACCGGCAACACTACAGGAGGGTTGAACCATGAGTACATGGCCCAACCGGGGG
>JANOBL010000200.1:0-7681 GCA_031411635.1 Betaproteobacteria bacterium | reverse complement strand
TGGCCAGCAGCGTGGCCGCCATCTGTGCCAGCAGGTAGTGCAAGCCCAGCCGCACCCCCAACGCCACCACCAGCACGCTGGTGACACCCCCAAGCAAGGCCGTGAGCTGGAAGCGCCACCAGGCGGCAAACCAGGGCCCCTGGTGCTCAAACGTGAACCAGCGGTTGCCGACAAAGCCCAGTTGGGCACCCAGCGCGGCACCCGCGCCGGCGGCCAGCGGTGGCGGCCAGTGGCCCAGTTCCACCAAGGCCCACAGCAGCAGGTAATGCGCGGCCGTGGCCACGCCACCCACCGCCCCATATCGCAACAGGCTCATCGGCCCACCGGGCAGGGCCGCGGATCGGCCCGCCACAACTCGGCGTAATGGCCTTGCATCACCCGCACCGCACCGGGCACCGCAGCGGCGCGGGGTGTGTCGCTTTTGCCCTCCACCAACCACACCCGGTGGCCCCGGCACACCAGCATCGGCAACTGCCGCACCGGGAACATCACCGCAGCCACCCGGGCGGCGTCAAAGCGCACCGTATCGGCCAGTTCCTTGCGCCAGCTATCGCGCTGGTGCACATCGGGGTCGTCCCAATCGCTGGCCACCAAAGGGATCTGTGCCAACCGGGCTTCAAACACCACATCGTTGAAGCTCTGGTCCACCAGCACCACCAGGTCGGCCGGCGTGACCAGGCCCCGCAGCAACTGGCCCACATCACGGCCGGATTTGGGCGCCACGATGGCCAGTGCCGCGATCAGCGCCAGGCAGAACAGCGCCGCGGCCACCACCATGGGCCGCAGCCAGCGCCGGGCCAGGCTGTTTTGCTGAAAAAACGGCGCGGCCAGCAGCGCACAGACCGGCGCCAGCGCCGGCATGATGTAGCCCACCAGTTTGGACGCCGGCAGCGAGAAAAACAGCAACACCACCAGCGCCCACCACAGCATCAGCGCGGTCCAGCGCCGTTCGTTGTGATCGGCCCAGGCGCCGCGCACCCGCTGCGCAGCAGCCCACAGCCAGGGGCTCCACGGCAGGGTCAGCAGTGGCAGCACCCAGACATAAAAGTACCCAGGCTGCACATTGTTGAAATTGCGCGAGGCGTAGCGGCGGAAATGCTGCTCGACGATGAAGTAATCAAAAAAATCCGGGTAGCGCTGCTGCATCGCCCACAGCCAAGGCAGTGCGATCGCGGCAAACACCGCCAGGCCCAGCGGGTGCAGCAGCCGCAGCATGTCGCGCCAGCGCCCTTGTGCCAGCAGCCACGGGCCGATCACCAGGGCCGGCAGCACCACGCCGATCAAGCCTTTGGACAACAGCGCCAAGCCACAAAACGCCCAGCCGCAAACCAGCCAACGCAACACCGGCGCACCGCCCTCTAGCGCGCGCGCAAAACTCAGCACAGCGGCGGTGATGGTGCCGGCCACCAGCATGTCGTGGTTGGCGTACTGGCCGCCGATGAAATAAAACGGCGTGGTGGCCAGCAGCAGCAGCGTGATGTTGGCCACTTGCACGTTCTGCCGGCGGCGTAACCACAACCACAGCGACGCACCCATCAGCCAGGCGCCCAGCGCCGGCCCCAGCCGGACTGAAAACGGATGGCTGCCAAACACCGACAGCCCCAGCATGTTCACCCAATAGGTGAGCGGCGGTTTGTGGAAAAACGGCACGCCGTTGAGCATCGGCACCAGGCCGTCGCCCAGCCACATCTCGCGCGCCACCTCGCCGTAGCGGCCTTCGTCGGGCAGCAGCAGCGGGCGCACACCGGCGGTGAACAGCAGCCACAGCGCCAGCAGCGCAAGCACCGCCGGGGCCGAGCGGGTCCAGGCTGGCCAGGCGGGGCCAGCCGGTGTAGACGCTGCGGCGCTGGCGCTCACACTGCCAGCAGATCAACCTCGAACACCAGCGTGGCGTTGGGTGGGATCACCCCACCGGCTCCGCGTGCACCATAGCCCAGCTCGGGCGGGATCAGCAGCACCCGGGTGCCGCCCACCTGCATGCCTTGCACACCCTCGTCCCAGCCGCCGATCACCTGGCGCGCACCGAGCTGGAAGCGGAACGGATCGCCCCGGTCCTTGCTGGAATCAAACTTGGCGCCACGCCCGTTGGCGGCCTCGGGCTGGTGCAGCCAGCCGGTGTAATGCACCGATACCTGCTGGCCGGCGGTGGCGGTGGCGCCGGTGCCAGGCGTGGTGTCGTCGTACTGCAGGCCGGAGGCGGTGGTGATCATCGTGAAGGTCCAGTTCAACAGGGTTGGCGGGCCCGCATCATGCCATCGGTGTTGGCCTGGCCGGGTTTTGCCGCCGGCACCAACGCGCGGCCCAGGCGGTGGTGGCGCTGGCCAGCCAGTCTGGCGCGGTGGCTGCGCTGATCGGCGGCAGGCTCAGCACGTTGCCGGCTGCGGCCAGCGTGGCAAGGGCATCGTGGGTGTCGTGGGTGTCGTGGGTGATGGCGGCTGCCGCGCCGTTTTGCTTGCTGAGCTTGTGGCCATCGGCGCCCAATACCAGCGGCGTGTGCAGGTAGTGGGGTGTGGGCAGGCCCAGCAGGCGCTGCAGATGGATCTGGCGTGCGGTGTTGTCGCGCAGATCGTCACCGCGCACCACGCTGCTGATGCCTTGCGCGCCGTCGTCCACCACCACCGCCAACTGGTAGGCCCACAGGCCATCGGCGCGCTGCAGGATGAAATCGCCCACCGCCTGGGCCAGGTTTTGGCGCTGCGGGCCGTGGCGGCGGTCGGTCCAGGCGATGACTTGATCGCTGCCGTCCACCGCCACGGTGCGCAGCCGCATCGCGCGTGCGCTGCGGCCGTGCAAGCCGTTGCGGCAGGTGCCGGGGTAGATGCGCTCGTCAAACCGGGCCCGGGTGCTGCCCGACCCGGCCAGCGCCAACGCCACCTGGCGCCGGGTGCAGCCGCAGGGGTAGGCCCAGCCGGCCTGCTGCAGCGCTGCCAGCGCGCTGGCGTAGGCCGCACTGCGCTGTGATTGCCAGACCGGCGGGTCGTCCGGGTGCAGGCCCAGTGCGGCAAGCTGGCCCAGGATGGTGCGGTCGGCGCCGGCCACGCAGCGCGGGCTGTCCACATCCTCGATGCGCACCAGCCAGCGCCCACCGTGGGCGCGTGCATCCAGCCAGCTTGCCAGCGCCGCCACCAGGCTGCCGGCATGCAGCGGGCCGGTGGGCGAGGGCGCAAAACGGCCGGTGTAGCCGCTCATCTTGTGGCCCAAGCTGTCGGGCTCAATCCAGCGGCACCGGCACGCCAACGTGGTGCTCCAGCAGCGCACGGCGCGTGGTGGGGCTGTCCAACTGGCCCAACCACCACTGCAGTGCCAGGCCTTGCGGCGCACGCCGGGGCTGGCTGGTGGCCGCGCCGCGCCAGGCGTAGCCAAACTGCGCCGGCACCCGGCTGCGCTGCACCGCCTTGGCCACCAGCCGGCCGCTGCGCAGGTGCTCACGCACCTGCGGCTCGGGCACGTAGCCGCAGCCCAGGCAGCGCAGCAAGGCCTCGGTTTTGGCGGCCATCGTCGGCACCGTGAACACATCCTGGCCGGGCAGCAGGTTGACCGTGATCGGCGACAAACGCTGCGCCGAATCGGCCACCGCAATCGCACGGTGCGCCATCAGTTGGTCGTCGCTCAGCGGCTCGCTGGCAGCGGCCAGCGGGTGGTGCGGCGCCACCGCAAATACAAACTCCACCTCGCCCAGCAGGCGCAGCTCAATGCCGGGTTGCGACGGTGAATTCATCATCACGCCAATCGCCAGATCGGCCTGGCCGGTGACCAGCGCCTCCCACAGCCCGGCCATGATCTCGCTGCGAAGCTGCAGCCGGGTGCCCGGACCCTGGCCTTGTGCATCGCGCTGGGCAAAAAAGCCTTCGACCAACTCAAACAGCGTCAGCCGCGAGATCACGCCATCGGCCGCCACCGTCAGTGCACTCTCCCAGCCGGTGGCCACGCGGCGTACCCGATTGGCCACCGCATCCATCTCGGCCAGCAGGCGCCGGCCTTCGTCCAGCAACTCCTCGCCGGCGGCGGTGAGCCGGGCCTGGCGCGAGCTGCGGTCGAACAGCAGCACGTCCAGCGCGTCCTCCAGTTGCCGCACGCTGTAGGTCAGCGCCGAAGGCACGCGGCCCAGCTCACGCGCCGCGGCGGCAAAACTGCCGCTGCGGGCGATGATGTCCATCATCTGCAGTGCGTCGGGGGTCAGGGCATTGCGGCGTGGTGTGCTCATCGTGGCTTCATGTTATTTGAATGCCCGCTTCAAGCTGCAGCAGACGGCTGGGCGCACGTCTGGTGCGACCATCTCGGCTCACCAGGAGAAACCGATATGCTCACCCTGCGCCGCAGTGCCGACCGCGGATTTGCCGACCACGGCTGGCTGAAGAGTTACCACACCTTCTCGTTTGCCGATTACCACGACCCGGCCCAGATGGGCTTTGGCAATCTGCGCGTGATCAACGAAGACCGCATCGCCCCAGGCACGGGCTTTGGCACCCATGGCCACCGCGACATGGAGATCGTCAGCTATGTGCTGGCCGGTGCGCTGGCGCACCAGGACAGCATCGGCAACGTGCAGGCCATCGTGCCCGGCGAGGTGCAGCGCATGACCGCCGGCACGGGGGTGCGGCACAGCGAGTTCAACCATGCCAAGGACGCCACCACGCACTTTTTGCAGATCTGGCTGCTGCCCAGCGCCGCCAACCTGACACCGGGCTACGAGCAAAAGCTGTTTGAGGATGCCGACAAGCGCGGCCGGCTGCGGCTGGTGGCGTCAACCGATGGCCGCGACGGCTCGGTGCGCTTGCATGCCGACGCCACCATCCACGCCGGGCTGTTTGACGGCGATGAGCAGGCCGCGCTGGCGCTGAACCCGGCGCGGCCGGCCTGGGTGCATGTGGCGCGTGGTGCGATCACCGCCAACGGCCAGCGCCTGCTGGCCGGTGATGCGCTGGGCCTGGTGGGTGAAACCCGGTTGACGCTCAACCAGGGTGAGCAAGCCGAGGTGCTGGTGTTTGACCTGGCGGCCTGAAAACCCTGCGTGTCCTGCCTGCGGCCTACGGCCTGCGGCCGGCCTGGCGAGGGCTAGATCCAGTAGCCCTCGCGCCCATAAGCATCGTGCAAGCGCTGCTCGTAGTCGCGGCCGATGGTGGTGGCTTCGTCGTACGCGGGGCTGTCCTGGATCTGCTGGCGCGACAGCTTGACGAACACGGTTTTTTCGGCCCAGTCGATGTGGTCTATCCACTGCGTGGCGATCAACACCTTTTTGCCACCCGGCCACCAGTTGCGGGTGTCCACCAGCAGGTAGCGGATGGCCCAGGATTCATCGTCGAAGATGAAGTCCTTGACATGGCCGATGCTGCCGTCGCTGGCCTGGATGTCGTAGCTGCCCACCACGCTGCTGCTGCGCAAGTGCACATCTTCTGGCAGCACCTCGGCCGCCAGCCGCTCGCGCTCGGCCTGGGCTTGTGGCTCGTTCAGCACAGCCGGTGGCAGCAGCGGCAGGCTGTTCATCGCCCACATCTCGCCGCCGGCCCAGTACTCGGGATAGGCGTAATAGCCCAGCACATCGCGCTCATGCTGGCGCGACACCGGTTTGTGGGTGTCGATCGACGGGCTCAGCTCGATCTGTTGCCGCGTCAGCGTCACCTGGATGCGCTTGCTGTTGCCCAGTGGCGGCGTGACCGAGTACGGTGAGATCAGCACCTCGCGGCCGGACAGCCAACTGCCAGCCTGCACCACCAGGTAGCGTATCGCCCAGGCCTGGTCGTCAAAATAGACTTCTTCGATCTTGCCGACGTCGTCGTCGGTGGCGTGGATCTGCGATCCGGCCAATTCACTGACAGTTTTCAACATGGCGCTGCTCCGGTGGGTTGTTGACGGCCTCCAGCTTGCGCCGGTGGTGTGCACCGGGCTGTAGGACGAGCGGCAAAAACCCGATCGGTGGGCAAGCCGCAGCACGGTGCGGCGCCCTTTACCATTCAGACCATGGATTGGATGCTCAAACCGCTGGCGCTGTTGCCCTGGATCGACTGGCTGGCCTTGCTGTTTTTCTTTGCCGCCTGGGCGGCGTACGTCATCTTCTCGCGCCGCCTGGCCGAGGTGCGGCCGTCGATTCTGGCCACCACCAACCAGTGGCGGCGGCGCTGGATGCGCCAGACCACGCACCGCGAAAACCGCATCGTCGACTCAGCCGTGACCCAAAGCCTGTCGGCCAGTCCGCAGTTTTTTGCGTCCACCAGCATCCTGATCATCGGTGGCCTGCTGGCCGCGCTGGGCGCCACCGAAAAAGCCAGCGAGCTGGTGCGAGAGCTGCCGTTTGCCGCCCGCACCTCGGTATTGGTGTTTGATTTGAAGCTGGCGCTGCTGGCGGGCATTTTTGTGCATGCGTTTTTTCGCTTCACCTGGAGCCTGCGCCAGTACAGCTTTGGCGTGATCATGGTGGGTGCGGCGCCCGAGGCCAAGGCCTTTGCCAACGATGCGCAGCGTGATCTGTTTGCCGACCGCGCCGGCCGGGTGATGGGGCTGGCGGCCGAGACCTTCAACGACGGGCTGCGCGCCTACTACCTGTCGTTTGCTGCAGTGGCCTGGTTTTTTTCGCCCTGGGCCTTCATGGCGGCTACCGTTGGCGTGATCTGGGTGCTGTACCGGCGCGAGTTTCATTCCGAGGTGCTGGGCGCGCTGCGCGACGGGCTGGAGCCTTGAGCTTCAGGGTTGGTCAAGGCGGCGCCAGGCCCAAAAAATCCATCACCACCGCCACCGTGCGCGCCGGGTCTTCTTCGTGCGGCACATGGCCCAGGTCGTCAAACACCTGCAGCTTCGCGCCGGGGATGTCGGCCGCCAAGCGCTGGCCGTGGGCTGGTGGGATCAGCCCGTCGCGCCCACCCCACAGCACCAGCGTGGGCAGGGTGATGCCGGTCACATGGTCTACCCCCTCGCTGGCCGACCACTGCTGCATGCGCTGCACCAGCGCAGCCCGGTTGCCCTGGCGCAGGGTCAGCTCGTAGTAGCGGTCCACCAGCGCGTCGTCCACCTTGTCGGGGTGGCCGTACACCGCGCGCAGGCCTTGCAGCACCAGCGGCCGGGGCAGCAAATGCTCGGTCAGATGGCCCAGCACCGGCAGGCGGGCAAACTGCCAGCCCAGCGGCAAGCTGCTGCCGCTGACCGGGTAGGCCAGTGCATCCACCAGCACAAGCTGCGCCACCCGCTGCGGCGCCTGGGCGGCGATGCGCAAGGCAATGCCACCGCCCAGCGAGTTGCCGGCCAGCACACAGCGCGGCACCGCCAGTTGGTCCAGCAGATCGAGCACAAAACGGGCGTAGTGCTCGGTGCTGTAGTCCTGGCCGGCATAGGCACCGGCAAACGGGCCGGTGAGGCCAAAGGCCGGCAGGTCCAGGCGGATCACCCGGCGCTGGCCGCGCAAGGCCTTGGCCCAGCCCTCCCAGGTGTGCAGGCTGGCGGAGGTGCCGTGCAGCAGCACGATGGGCGTGGGGTCGGTCTTGGGGCCTTCGTCCCGGTAGTGCACCAATTGGCCTTTGAGGTCGACAAACTCCGAAGGTGGGGGTGCCCAGCGTGCCACCAGGGTTTCGACCGGGCGGTCGGGGGCGCGGATCAGCGGGATCGCCAGTGCGCTGAGCAGCAACAGGATGCCGATGAGGCGGATCAGCATGGTGGCGCCAGATCCGGGCCCAGGCCCATGCGCTCATCAAAC
>JANOBL010000199.1:0-4897 GCA_031411635.1 Betaproteobacteria bacterium | reverse complement strand
CACTGCTGGGCAAGATGCCGGGCGATGCCTGGCAGCAGTTTGCCAATCTGCGCGCCTACTACGGCTTCATGTGGGGCCACCCGGGCAAGAAGCTGTTGTTCATGGGCTGCGAGTTTGCGCAACAGCGTGAATGGAACTTTGAGTCCAGCCTGGATTGGCATCTGCTGGACGTCCCGGCCCATGCCGGCGTGCAGCGCCTGGTGGCCGACTTGAATGCGCTGCAACGCCAACTGCCGGCACTGCACCAGCGTGACTTCACGCCCGATGGTTTTGAGTGGATAGACCACCAGGATGCTGCCCGCAGCCTGTTTGCGTTTGTCCGGCACGGTGCCCAGGGCAGTGCACCGGTGCTGGTGCTGTGCAACTTCACGCCGACCTTGCAAACCGGCTGGCGTGTGGGTGTGCCGTGCGCCGGCACCTGGGTGGAGCGGCTCAACACCGATTCGGCGCACTTCGGCGGCAGCAATGTGGGCATGCCCCTGGGCGCGGCCTTGGCCGAGGCGGTGCCGTCGCATGGCCGCGCTCACTCCATCGTCGTCAACCTCCCCCCATTGGCCAGCGTGTTTTTCGAATGGACCGCCTGAACCCCGCGCCGTTGATCCTGGAGACCGGCCATGCCACCCCGCTGGGTGTTCACTGGGACGGCCAGGGCCTGAACATCGCGGTGGTCTCCACCCAGGCCCAGGCCATCGAGCTGTGTTTGTTTGATGCCAGCGGCCAGCTTGAAACCCACCGCGGCCGCTTGCCGGGCTGCACGCTGGATGTCTGGCACGGCTACCTGCGCTGCGAGCCTGGCAGCAACCTGGGCCGGCCCGGCCAGCTTTACGGCCTGCGGGCGCATGGCTCGTGGCGGCCCGAGCGCGGCCAGCGCTTCAACCCGCGCAAGCTGCTGCTGGACCCGTATGCACGCCGGATCGTCGGCGAGTTCAACTGGGGCCCTGAGCACTTTGGCCACGATGGCAATCACCCGCTGCAGCCCGACCCCCGTGACAACGCCGCCACCGCGCTGAAGGCCTGCGTGGTGCACGACGTTTTTGACTGGGGCGACGACCGGCCGCTGCGCACGGCAATGGCCGATACGCTGATCTGCGAGGTGCATGTCAAGGGTTTTTCGCGTTGCAACCCGGCTGTGCCCGAGGCCTTGCGTGGCAGTTACGCCGGCCTGGCGCACCCGGCCAGCATCGGCCATCTGCAAACCCTGGGCATCACGGCAGTCAGCCTGCTGCCAGTGCACTATTGGCTGGACGAGCAGCGCCTGGTCGGCCTGGGCCTGCGCAACCACTGGGGCTACAACACGCTGGGTTTCTTCTGCCCCGCGCCGCGCCTGGCGGCGGTGCCGGATGATGCACGCAACGAGTTCCGGCGCATGGTGTTGGCGCTGCACCAGGCCGGCATCGAGGTGCTGCTGGATGTCGTGTTCAACCACAGCGCCGAGAGCGACGAAAACGGCCCCACCTTGAGCTGGCGTGGCCTGGACAACCCCGGCAGCTACCGGCTGCCGCCCGATCACCGTGCCGGCTACGACAACTACAGCGGCTGCGGCAATACCTTCGATCTGCGCCAGCCCCGGGTGCTGCAGATGGTGCTGGATTCAATGCGCTTCTGGGTCACCGAGATGCATGTCGACGGCTTCCGCTTCGACCTGGCGCCGGTGCTGGGCCGCGGCGAGCATGGCTTTGAGCGCGACGGGCCGTTTTTCAAGGCCGTGCTGCAAGACCCGGTGCTGGGCCGTTTGCTGACCGACGGCAAGCTGATCGCCGAGCCCTGGGACATCGGCCCGGGTGGTTACCAGGTGGGCAATTTTCCGCGTGGCTGGCTGGAGTGGAACGACAGCTTCCGCGACACGATGCGCGCGTTCTGGCTGGGCGGCGCGGTCACCCGCGGCCAGTTTGCCCAGGCACTCGCCGGCTCGTCGCAACGGTTGCAGGCGCGGGGGCGCGCACCGGCCGAATCGGTCAACTACATCGTCTCGCACGATGGGTTCACCTTGCGTGACCTGGTCAGCTACGACTTCCGCCACAACGAGGCCAACGGCGAACAAAACCGCGACGGCCATGGCCACAACCTGAGCTGGAACTGCGGCGCCGAGGGCGAGACCGACGACCCCGAGGTGCTGTGGCAGCGCGGCCGGCTGCAGCGTGCGCTGCTGGCCACCGTGCTGCTGAGCCAGGGCACGCCGATGCTGGCCGCCGGTGACGAGATCGGCCATACCCAGCAAGGCAACAACAACCCCTACTGCCAGGACAACCACATCACCTGGATTGATTGGTCCAGCGCCGATCTAGCGCTGCTGCAGTTCACCGCCAGTGTCTGCGCTTTGCGCCGGCAGTGGCTGCCGCTGCGGCCAAGCTGGTACACCGGCCTGAGCGACGCACGCGGTGTGACCGACCTGACCTGGCTGCGGCGTGGTGGTGAATCGCTGGGCGACTGGGACTGGACCCAATCGGCGTCGCGGGTGCTGGCTGCGCTGATCGGCGCACCGGGCCGCAGCCACCAGCCCTTGCTGATGATGTTCAACGCCGAGCCGCACGACACGGTGTTCAACCTGCCGCCAGGCCGCTGGTCCTGCTTGCTGGACAGCGCGCCGGACCCGGCGCCGCTGTCTGCCGCCAACGCCGCCACCAGCGCCGCGGTTTTTGAAGGCCACTACCCGTTGCAGGCCCGCAGCGTGGTACTGCTGGCCGGCCCCCCCTTCCCTGCCTGAGCCCGCCGGAGACCCCCCATGCGATTGCCCCGTGCCAGCGGCGTCTTGCTGCATCCCACCTCGCTGCCCGGCCCGCATGGCAGTGGTGACCTGGGCCCTGCGGCCCACCACTTTGTCGATTGGCTGCACAGCGCCGGCCAGACGCTGTGGCAGATGCTGCCGCTGGGCGGCATCGGCCCCGGCAACTCGCCCTACATGAGCAGTTCGGCCTTTGCCGGCAACTTGTTGTTGATCGACCTGGCCGAGTTGCAGCAGCGGGGCTGGCTGGCCGCCGACGTTTTGGCCCACCCACCGCCCAACGACCCCAGCCGCATCGACTTTGCAACCATGGTGCACTGGCGCATGCAGCGCCTGGCAGAAGCCGCCGCCGCGTTTGCCGAAACCGCGCTGGTGCAGGATCAACCCGACTACACCGCTTTTTGCGCGGCCCAGGCCGATTGGCTGGACACCTACGCGCTGTTCATGGCGTTGTGCGAGGCCCATGATTGGGCCGATTGGTGCGATTGGCCCACCGGCCTGGCCAGCCGGAATACGGCGGCGCTGGCGCTGGCCGAACAACAGCATGCCCAGCGCATCGCTTTCTACAAGTTCTGCCAATGGTGTTTCTACCGCCAGTGGGCCGCGCTGCGCAGCCATGCCCATGGCAAGGGCATACAGATCGTCGGTGATGCACCGATCTTCATCGCCTACCAGAGCGCCGAGGTCTGGGCCCGGCCAGACCTGTTCGAGCTGGATCTGGACGGCCGGCCCAGCGTGGTGGCCGGTGTGCCACCGGACTACTTCAGCGCCACCGGCCAGCGCTGGGGCAATCCGCTGTACCGCTGGCCGGCCCATGCGGCCGAAGGCTATGCCTGGTGGGTGCAGCGGCTGCGCCGCATTTTCGAGCTGGTGGACATCGTGCGCATCGACCATTTCCGCGGTTTTGCCGACTACTGGGAGATCCCGGCCAGCGCGCCCACGGCGGTTCAAGGCCGCTGGCTGCCCGGCCCGGGCCTGGCCTTGTTTGCCGCCATCCACGAGGCGCTGGGGCCACTGCCGGTGATCGCCGAAGACCTGGGAGTGCTGTCACCCGCCGTCAAGAGCTTGCTGGCGGCCACCGATTTCCCGGGCATGGCGATCCTGCAATTTGCGTTTGGCGGCGCGGCCGACAACGCCTTTCTGCCACACAACCACCGCCACCACAGCGTGGTCTACACCGGCACCCATGACAACGACACCAGCGTGGGCTGGTGGGCGCACAGCGCCAGCGATGCCGAGCGCCACCACGCCCGCGCCTACCTGGGCAGCGACGGCCACGACATCGCCTGGGCGATGATGCGGGCGGCCTGCGCATCGGTGGCCAACACGGTGGTGCACCCGATGCAGGACATCCTGGTGCTGCCCGGCCCCTGCCGCATGAACCTGCCCGGCAGTGGTTCGGGCTGGTGGGTGTGGCGGTTTGAGTGGTCCCAGGTGCATCCGTGGCACAGCCACCGATTGGCGGAGATGACCAAGCTGTTTGGCCGCACACCTGCTGGATGAACGATGCAGGATGAACCGGCGCGCCTGCGGCGCTGCCGATGAAAGAAGAAGGCCCCGCACGCGGGGCCAGATTCATTCATTTTTCATCGGCCGGCGCAGCCGCCGGTCATCTTTCATCTGCTCAGTTCAGCGCCACCTTCTTGCCGTCCTTGTAGTTGTACAGCGTCATCGCCGGATTCTTCAGGTCACCGTCGGCCTCGAAGCTGATCTTGCCCGTCACGCCCTGGTATTCGGCCTTGGCGAGGAACGGCAGGAAGACCTTGGGATCGGACGATCCGGCCTTGACCATGACATCGGCCAGCAGCATCGTCGCGTCATAGGTATAGGGTGAATAGACCTGGAACTGCTTGGGGTACTTTGCTTCATAACGCGCCCGCCAAGCCTTGCCGCCGGGCATCTTGTCGATCGAAGATCCACCTTCTGCACAGGTGACGTTGCCCAGCGTCTTCGCACCGCCAGACAGCTCGATGAGCTTGTCGGTGCAGATGCCGTCGCCGCCAAAGTACTTCAAGCCGCTCATGCCAAGCTGTTCCATCTGCCTGAGCATCGGACCGCCTTGCGGATCCATGCCGCCGAAAAACACCCCGTCCGGGCTCTTGGACTTGACGGCGGTGAGGATCGCCATGAAGTCGGTGGCCTTGTCCGTGGTGAACTGCTCGTCGACGATCTGGA
>JANOBL010000198.1:0-3578 GCA_031411635.1 Betaproteobacteria bacterium | reverse complement strand
GCGCGCTGTGCCATGGCGCGGATGCGCAGGGCAGCAAGGGATTCCCCAACCTGACCGACAGCGACTGGCTGGGCGGCAGTGGGCCCGAGTACATCGCCAAGACCATCACCGAAGGCCGCACCGGCATGATGCCGCCGATGGCCGCTGCCGTGGGCACGGCCGAGGATGTCAAGAACCTGGCCAACCATGTGCTGAGCCTGTCGGGCAGTGCCCACAACAACCTGGCGGCCGAGTTGGGCAAGCCCAGGTTTGCGGCCTGTGCAGCCTGCCACGGTGGCAACGGCAAAGGCAACCCCGCGTTGGGTGCGCCCAACCTGAGCGACAAGGTGTGGCTGTATGGCTGGGGCGAGCAGGCGGTGATCAACATGATCAACGACGGCAAAACCAGTGTGATGCCCGGCTTTGGCGGGCGGCTGTCGGCCGAGCAGATCCATGTGCTGGCAGCCTATGTCTGGAGCCTGTCGCAGCCCATGGCCCTGGCAGCCAGGTAAGCCGGGGTCGCAGGCCAAAGCCTTGCCCATGCCTGTGCCTGTGCCTGTGCCGATGCGCAACGTCATTCCGATCATCGCGCAGCCGACTGGCGCCGCGCTGGAGGCCGACGATCAAGCCGGTGACGATGCCGCCGTGGCGATAGTCTCGATGTACCAGAAGCAGAAGAAGATCTACGCCCGCGCCGTCAGCGGCGGCTTTGCCACTTGGCGCTGGGCGTTGGTGTGGTTCACCCAGTTGCTGTTTTACGGCTTGCCGTGGCTGACCTGGAACCAGCGCCAGGCGGTTTTGTTTGACCTGGGTGCACGCCGTTTCTACATCGGCCCGCTGGCGCTGTACTCGCAGGATTTCATCTACCTCACGGTGATCCTGATCATCTCGGCCTATGCGCTGTTTTTGTTCACCGCGGTGGCGGGCCGCTTGTGGTGCGGGTTTGCCTGCCCACAAACGGTCTACACCGAAGTCTTCATGTGGATCGAGAAAAAGATCGAAGGCGACCGCATCGCCCGCATGCGCCTGGACCAAAGCGCCTGGACCTTGAACAAGCTGTGGCGCAAGAGTGCCAAGCAAACCGCCTGGACTCTGCTGGCGCTGTGGACCGGGTTTAGCTTTGTCGGCTATTTCACGCCGATCCAGCGCCTGGCCTTGTCGGTCTTCAGCCTGGGTCTCGGCCCCTGGGAGTGGTTTTGGCTGCTGTTTTACGCGCTGGCCACCTACGGCAACGCCGGCTTTCTGCGCGAGCAGGTGTGCAAATACATGTGCCCGTATGCACGCTTCCAGGGCGTGATGTTTGATGCGGACACGCTGATCATCAGTTATGACGGCCAGCGCGGCGAGCCACGCGGATCACGCCCCCGCAAGGCCGATCCGGCCACGCTGGGCCTGGGCGCCTGCATCGATTGCAGCCTGTGTGTGCAGGTCTGCCCCACCGGCATCGACATCCGGCGCGGCCTGCAGTACGAGTGCATAGGCTGCGCCGCCTGCATCGATGTCTGCGATGGTGTGATGGACAAGATGAACTACGCCCAGGGCCTGATCCGCTACGACACCCAAAACGGCCTGGCCCAGCACCTGACACGGGCGCAGCGCCTGGCCCGCATTTTTCGGCCACGGGTGCTGGTTTACAGCGCGATCCTGCTGATGGTTGTGCTGGCGTTGCTCACCAGCCTGGCGCTGCGCCATCCGTTCCGGGTGGATGTGGTGCGCGACCGCGCCGCGCTGGCGCGGCTGGTGGGTGACGGGCAGATCGAAAACCTTTACCGGCTGCAGATCATGAACAACACCGAGCGCGCGCAACATTACCGGCTGGCGGTGGCCGGCTTGCCGGGCCTGGTGCTGTCAGCCGTGCCGGCCATCCGCCTGGCGCCGGCCGAAGCGCGATGGGTGACCGTGGCCGCGCGCGTGCCGCCCGAGACAGCGTTGGCCGCCGGCCCGGGTGCGCATGGCATCCTGTTTGAGATCAGCCTGTTGGTTGACGATGGCCACGGCGCTGCGGTCAGCCTGACCAGCAGCGAAACCATTCGCGAAAAATCAAGCTTTGTCGTGCCGCGTTGAGCCCATTCACTCACAACCAGTCCCACCACCATGCTCACACCCAACACCAAACAGCACCCAGCAGCCCAGGTGGCGGATCCATCACCCGATTGGTGGCGGGTGGGCATGGTCTGGCTGGTGCTGGCGGGCCCGGCGCTGGTGGTGCTGGCCAGCCTTGGCACGGCGCTGCTGGCCTACTGGGGCGCAGACGAGGTGCTGGTGGCCACACCATCGGCCCGCCACGCACCGGTGCAGCCAACCGGCCAGACGCCGGCGCTGACGGCGCGCAACCATGCGGCCACGGCAGCCGCTGATCACTGAGCGCCCCAATCCCCATCCCCCCGGCATGCACACCGCGATGGCCACTGTCCCGCGTTTTCGCATCCAGGCCTTGACGATACTTTGGCCCGCTTTTGTCATGGCAGGGGTGCTGGAGATGCTGGTGTTTGCGCTGGTCGATCCAGCCAGCCTGCACTGGTTTGGCAGTGCGCCGGTCGAGCTATCGCCGACGGGCATTTACACGCTGGCTTTTTTTGTCTTCTGGGCCGTCATCAGCACGGCCGGTGCACTGACCCAATTGCTGCAACAGGCCCCTGCCGATGTCAGAACCAAGCCCCTGGCTAACAGCTCACACCGCTGACCAAGGATCGCAGCCTGTCGTGGGCCAGGATGCGGATGTGGCGTTGCTTGACCTCCAGCAGGCCATCGTCCTGAAACTTGCTGAAGCTGCGGCTCACGGTTTCCAGCTTCAGCCCCAGGTAGCTGCCGATCTCTTCGCGCGTCATGCGCAGCACCAGCGCGCTGGACGAATAGCCGCGCGTGCGCAGGCGCTGGGTCAGGTTCAGCAGGAAGGCCGCCAGGCGTTCTTCGGCGCGCATGCTGCCCAGCAGCAGCATCACGCCATGGTCGCGCACGATCTCGCGGCTCATGATCTTGTGGAAGTGATGCTGCAGGTCAGACAGTTCGCGCGACAGGTCTTCCAGCTGCTGGTAAGGGATGATGCAAACCTGGGAATCTTCCAGCGCCAGCGCGTCGCAGGTGTGGCGGTCGGTGCTGATGCCATCCAGACCGATCAGTTCGCCGGCCATCTGGAAGCCGGTGACCTGGTCGCGGCCGTCTTCCGACGACACGCAGGTCTTGAAGAAGCCCGTGCGAACGGCGTACAAGGACGTGAACGGGTCGCCGGCCCGGAACAACGCTTCACCGCGGCCCACGGTGCGGCGGGTGGCGACGATGTCGTCCAAGCGCTCCATCTGGTCCTTGGAAATGCCCACGGGCAGGCACAGTTCGCGCAGGTTGCAACTTGAGCACGCCACCTTGAAGGGTTCCAGCCGGATGGGGGTGACGCTTGCGGTTTGCATGGCCATGCTCGGTGGAGGAAACCTGCCGAGTATGGGCTATGCGCGCGCAGACCTTGCCCATTGAGCCATATCAATACGAGCCTGCGGCGTTGCGGCAGAGTGGGCAGATGAGATCGCACGAAACCCCGGGAGCGTCTGCGCCGCTACTGCCTGACGCTCTTTTGCGGAGCCTGGACGTGCCCGAGCCACGCTACA
>JANOBL010000197.1:0-1817 GCA_031411635.1 Betaproteobacteria bacterium | reverse complement strand
CCGACAACGAGGTCTGGCACCTGATCTTTGCACCCGGCTTCTCCACCGCCGATGTGGTCACCGATATCTCGGGCCGCGGTGTGGGCATGGACGTGGTCAAGAAAAACATCAGCGCGCTAGGCGGCACGGTGGACATCGATTCGGCCGAGGGCTACGGCATGAGCGTCAAGGTGCGGCTGCCGCTCACCTTGGCCATCATGGACGGCATGAGCGTGGGTGTGGGCAACGAGTGCTACATCCTGCCGCTGGGCTCGGTGGTGGAGTCGTTCCAGGTCAAGCCCGGCATGGTCAAGCGCATAGGCGGCAATGGCCGGGTGGTGACGGTGCGCAACGAGTACCTGCCGGTGATAGACCTGCAAAAGGTGTTTGAGGTGCCACGCCTGGACAGCGAGCCCACCGACCACATCATGGTGGTGGTGGAGTCTGACGGCAGCCGAGTGGCGCTGCTGGTGGACGAGCTGCTGGGCCAGCAACAGGTGGTGGTCAAGAACCTGGAGGCCAACTACCGCAAGGTGCCCGATGTCTCGGGCGCCACCATCATGGGCGATGGCCGGGTGGCGCTGATCCTGGACATCGCCGGCATGGTGCGGCACAGCCGGCACTGACGGTCCCCACCCTGCCGGAGGCACGATGCTGAACCCGATGCGCTGGATGCGCCGCTTTTCGATCCGCTTTCGCATGCAGGCCGCGATCGGCCTGGTGATCGTGCTGTTTGCGATGGTGGGCGCCACCGGCCTGCTGGCGGGCCGCCACCTGGCGGCGCTGAACACCGAGTTCACGCAGCGCTCAAGCAGCCAAACCCATACCGTGAGCGGCATCCTTGCCGCGATGGGCCAGGTGCGCCAGCACGAGAAGGACATGATCATCCACTACGAAAACGGCATTGCGGTGCTGCAGCACCGCGAGGCCTGGGCGGCCGAGATCAAGAAACTGCAAGCCGGGCTGGCGCTGCTGCTGGAGGGCGCCGAAGACGAGAACAACCCGATTGCCCGGGCCTCGATCAAAGAGGTGGAGGCCTATGTGGCAGCCACCGCCAAGGTGCTGGAGCAGATCCAGAACGGCGCCTACGACACGGCCATCGCCGCCGACAAGATGTTCGACCGCGCCAAGCTGCACATGCAAACCGTGGATGCCAACATCGGCGCGATCGAGAAAACCGTCGATGCCGAGGCGGTGCTGGCCCAGCATGCGTTCCAGGCCACGATGCAGAAAACGGCCGCGATGTTCATCGGCGTGCTGGCGCTGGTGATGTTGCTGGTGGTGCCGCTGACGCTGATGAACTCGCGCTCCATCATCGGTCCGATGCAGCAGGCGCGGGACCTGGCCATGGCCATCGCCCAGGGCAACCTGAGCCGGCCGGTGCAGGTGCAAGGCAACGACGAGGCCAGCGCGCTGCTGCAGGCCCTGGCCAACATGCAGACTGCGCTGCACGGCATCGTTGGCCAGGTGCGGCAATCGGCCGACTCGATCCAGGTGGCCAGCACCGAGGTGGCCTCGGGCAACACCCACCTGAGCCAGCGCACCGAGCAAGCCGCCTGCAGCCTGCGCCAGACCGCCGGTGCGATGAGCCAGCTCACCGCCAATGTGCGGCAAAGCGCCGATGCCGCTGCCCAGGCCTGCCAGTTGGCCGCGTCGGCATCGGCCGTGGCGCAGCGCGGCGGCGCGGTGGTGGCGCAGGTGGTGAGCACGATGGACGAGATCAACAGCGCCTCGCGGCGCATCGCCGACATCATCGGCACGATCGACAGCATTGCGTTCCAGACCAACATCCTGGCGCTGAACGCGGCGGTAGAAGCCGCCCGCGCCGGCGAGCAAGG
>JANOBL010000196.1:0-1712 GCA_031411635.1 Betaproteobacteria bacterium | reverse complement strand
GACCAGCCGCTCGCGTACCCCCAGGCCTTGCTCGTAGCGCTCTCTCGCGCCCGCCACATCCCCCAGCGCACGCTGCACGTCGCCCACCTTGCTCAACGACACCGACCAGTCCCGCAGCGCCTCGGGCGATTCGCCCGTCAGCTTGACCAGCCGCTCGCTCACCTTCAGGCTTTCTTCGTACCGCTCTCGCGCTCCTGACACATCGCCCAAGGCTCGCTGTACGTCGCCTACCTTGTTCAACGACACAGACCAGTCCCGCAGCGCCTCGGGCGATTCGCCCGTCAGCTTGACCAGCCGCTCGCTCAGCCGCAGCCCTTCGGCGTGGTGTGCTGCGGCGGCCGGCCAGCGGCGCTGCTGGGCTGCCAACTCGCCTTCCAGGTGCCGCTGCTGTAACCAGCGCCGAAGCGCTGCGGGCTGGCTGTCTGGCGCCCCGGTATCGATCTGGCGTGCGGTCTCTGCCAAGATTGTTTCGGCAACGGCCATTTGGCGGCTGGCCAGCGCCTCAGCCACGGCGTTGAAACCCAGCGACAGGCTGGCCGGCGGTGGGTCTTGGCGCTGCCAGAACCGCCACCAAGGGCGCCGAGTCTGCCGCGTCAATTGGGTCTGGTTCCACAAAGCAAGCTGCGGCAGCGTGGTCAACAGGCGCGACTCGGCAGCCTCCAATCGCACACCGGAAAACGGTTCGTCGGTCATCGGCCAGGTCGGCACCGCGAAACTGGCGCTGCGCACCGCCCAAAGATCGGGGGCCACATCGGCGGCGTGGGCTTCACCGCCCGCTGGCCCGATGATCAGCACTGGCCTTGGCGGGCCAAGCAAGCTGGCGCGACGCTCGTTCAAGCGGGCCAACAACTGATCCCGCTGCGGCCCGCCCGACACACCACCGGGCAATGCCAGCCAGCAGCCGAAGAGTTGGGCACCCGCCGGGGGGTTCAGCACGGCCGACAGCACCGTCCGGGTGTTGGTGGCATCGGCCAGCAGCCCCGGCAACTTCAGCATCCGCCGAGACCTGGCACGCAGCGACCGGTCCAGCTCTGCATGCAGCCAATCCAGGCTGCGTGGGTCATCACCCCATAAAAACAGCAACTGGCCATGATCGTTGCGCAGCAACAGGCGGCGCAGGCGCCTGAGCAGCAACAGGTGCTCAGCGCTGGCACGGCTCATCTGCGCAGCGCCCTCATGGGTGGCTCAAGGCACGGCCCCACCGACGACCGGCAAAGCTTTGGCTGCCAATGCCACAGCACGCTGAAACACCCAGTCGCGCAGCATCGGGTGCACCGCATACCAGGTGTCGCCGTTCAGGTAAGCCAGTACATGCTTGGTGGCCAGGTAGCGTTGCAATACCTTGGCATCGATGACACCGCCCAACTCGGCGTCGTGCGAGGCGTCCAGCCGCGCCAGCCATTGCACATGCTCGCCGAGGATGTTGCGGGTAGGGCTGATGTGCGACAACGCATAGTCCACCGTGGAATCGCCCACCGGCAGCACGATGATGTCGTCTGTCAAGGCCACGCGGATCGCACGAAGAAAGTCGCGCAAATCACCACCGGTGTTGGTGGCCAGGCGTGTAAGTTGGGTTGGGGTGAACACCTCGGTCCAGCGCGGAAAGCGCGCCGTGACCAGCGACAGCACTGCCGCGATGCCAGCATCGTCGGCCACCCGGCTGCGCTGATGCAGCACATGCACCGAGGGCATGTTGACGACAAAGCCTGTGC